>JAHEZG010000037.1:5607-18395 GCA_023251195.1 Chitinophagaceae bacterium
TTACACTGTTCCTTTCATCAATCAGAAACAGAAAGTCGGATTGCAAATCAAATCGTCTTACACCCGAAGTAAGTTTGCAGCCACCGAAACGATTGACAATCACGAGCAATATTATTTTAATCCTGATGCTTTTGTCAGAAGAACTTTTTTATCGCAAATAGATTTCACCGTGAAACCCGGATACGAAGACAAACATATTTTCTCCGCCGGATTTTTACATTCAGAAGCTGACGATACTGTTGCACATTTCAATCCTGATTTTTATCTGAACGGAAAAGTGTTACAGGAATATTTTGCGCTCGGTTATACTTTCGTTCACGACCGCCGCGATATTGTTGGCTTTCCATTGCACGGAAGTTATTTCGATATTGGTGTTTCTGCTTTCGGAATTCTGCCAACTGATAACACGCATCTTTATTCGCTGCAAATCAATCACGCAAAATATTTTCAGACAGGAAAAAATTTATACTTCGCAATCCGCAACAAGCTGAAATTTTCTTCTCCTGTAAAACAACCTTATTACACGCAAAAAGGATTTGGTTATAAACTCGATTATGTAAGCGGCTACGAATATTATGTGGTGGATGGACAAAGTTTCTGGCTTGGGAAATTGGTTTCCCGTTATCGTATTTTAAAATTCAATCTGCCGAATAATTTTCAAAACAATGTGGTGAAGGCAAGCAAATTTCCTTTCAATGTTTTTTTGATTGGTCAATTGGATGCAGGTTATGTGAAGGATGATTATTACAACAAGGGAAATCCGCTCAGCAATTCTTTGCTCGTTGGCGGCGGACCCGGAATTGAAGTAGTGATGTTTTACGATGTAAGTTTTCAGTTGCAGTATTCTTTCAACCTTCGGGGAGAAAATGGGTTATTTTTACACTTCAGTTCGTTCTTCTAACTAAATAAAAAAACTTTGACAGTAGCGCTTTACAGCAGGCAATTAAATGTGCGACATGCTGTTTTTATTCAGAAGTTATTACACACTTTGCACGACCGCGGATTTCAAACGCTAGTTCATGCACCATACTATCAGCAGTTGCGTGAGCATCTTGAAGTGCCCAATTCATTCCGCACTTTCAGCAACCATAAAGATTTACATCAGCACATTGAGTGCATGTTTTCATTGGGAGGCGATGGCACTTTGCTCGACACACTCAGCTTTGTGCGCGATTATAAAATTCCAGTACTCGGCATTAACATCGGTCGCCTTGGATTTTTAGCAAACATTGGTAAGGAAGAAATTGACTCAGCGCTCGAAGCATTGCAGAAAGGAAGTTATGTGCACGACCGTCGCTCGTTAATCGAACTCGACAGCAACAAACCGCTTTTCGGAAATGTGAATTATGCGCTCAACGAATTTGCGATTCACAAAAAAGATACTTCGGCCATGATTACCATTCATGCTTATATCAATGGCGAATTTCTGAATTCATACTGGGCAGATGGATTAATCGTGAGCACTCCTACCGGTTCCACAGGTTATAGTTTAAGTTGCGGTGGTCCTATTCTCACTCCGCAGTCGGCGAGTTTTGTTGTTACACCTATTGCGCCGCATAATTTAAATGTTCGACCCGTTGTGGTTCCTGATGATTCTGTTATTTCATTCGAGATAGAAGGTCGCGGCGATAATTACCTCTGCACTTTGGATTCACGCTACGAAACCATTGACAATTCTTTTCATATCGCGGTAAAAAAATGTTCGTTCAATATTGATTTAGTTCGGCTACCCGACCACAATTTTCTTAATACGCTCTCTAAGAAATTAAAGTGGGGGATTGATAGCAGAAACTGATTTGAAACTTCGATAAACTCAATGTGACAGTGCATGCTAACAATTCTGAGCCTGTCGAAGAATGACGATTTAATAATTGAATACAATCTTCAACTCTATAAATAAAAAATATTTTTTCAAGAAAATATTGAAGGTGTTTCATCCAATAGTTACACGCAACGACCCCAACGAATTTTAACCCTGGGTTTCCGACTTTGATTTCCGGAGTATTCCATTTGATCATAAGGAGACTGGTGGAACAAACCCATAAATACAAAACAAAAGTTTCGGTTTGTTCGTAATAAGCCTCATTCATATTTTTTTCCGTTAATACAAAACATTGTTGTTGCGCTGAAAGATTTTCTAAACTTGAAATAGTTATTAATAAAGATTAGTACTGTTTTCAATCTGAATTTTTAAAAACAAATTTCAATACATGATAAAAACTACACGGTTACTTGCTGCTTCTTTCATGGTGATGATTGTGGCTATTAATTTTTCGTTTGCGCAAAACACCAACAACATTTCAAAGTGGATGCTGCAGGTTGCAGCTACTCCGCGTGAAGAGGTATTCCCCTCCTATAAAATTTTTAATTCTGATTTGCGCGGAAAACAAATTGACCCCATGTTCGGTGAATTGGTGAAAGTTTCGTTGTTACCGGATGCACTTAATTCGGTTGCGAGTGATGAACCTGCAACCATGGAACTGGAAATTCCTTCCACCAATAATTCAACGGTGATTCTTCAATTGGCCGAAGTAAATATTCTGACTTCTGATTTTAATGTTGCAACAAAATCAGCAAGCGGAACACAGAGTTTTAATTATTCGCCGGGAGTATTTTATCGTGGAATAATTAAAGGAGATGAAAACTCAACTGCAACTATCAGCATTTATCAAAACGAAATGATTGGAATGTTTACAAACAGCGAAGGAACATTTACCATTGGAAAACTGACTGACGAATCGGAGGAGTATGTAATTTATAATTCATCAAAATCAAATTACCATCCTGCATTGAATTGCGGAACAGATGATTCTAATTATCAGATTGAAACAAATACAATTGACAGGGGAGTTGGTTGCAAGGAGGTATCTGTGTATTTCGAGTGCGATTATCAAATGTATTTAGATAAAGGAAGCAATGTGACCAATGTGGTGAATTATGTTACAGGATTATTCAGTCAGGTGGCCACTATGTATGCCAATGAAAATATTGTTGTTACCATACAGTCAATTTATGTGTGGACTACTGCTGACCCTTATATTTCACTATCAACTCCGGGTTCAATTCTCTCTCCGTTTGCAACTGCTCACTCTCCATTCACCACAGCAATCCTAGGCCATTTTTTAAGTACAAGAAGTTTGGGTGGTGGTGTTGCCTGGTTAAATGAATTGTGTTCGCAGTACAATTGTTTTGCAGTTAGTCAGGTTTATAATTCGTATTCCAATGTTCCTACATATTCATGGAGTGTGGAAGTTATCACGCATGAAATGGGTCATAATTTCGGTTCACCACACACACATAATTGTTCGTGGACAGGAGGGCCAATTGATAATTGCGGACCAACAGCAGGTTACCCAACAGAAGGTGGTTGTGCTGATGGACCAACACCAACAAACGGAGGAACGGTAATGAGTTACTGTCACTTGGTTGGTGGTGTAGGAATAAATTTTAATAATGGGTTTGGTTTACAACCCGGTGATTTAATACGGGCAAGAACAATTGCGGCAAATTGTATAAACGCAATTGGTACAGTTCCAACCGGAATGTCAGTTTCGGGTTTAAGTGCAAGTACTGCTACACTTAGTTGGAATGCAATAGCAGGTGTTACCAATTATACTGTTGAATATAAAACTGCTGCCTCCACTTCATGGATTTCAGCGGGCAATACTTCATCTACCTCTGTTTCACTAACCAATCTGAATGTCAACACGGTTTATAACTGGCATGTAAAAACTGATTGTTCAAATTTTACCGCCAATGGAAATTTTACAACTTCCAATTATACTTGTGTAAAGCCAAGTAATTTAACAGCTACAAGCATTACAACTTCCAGTGCGCAATTAAACTGGACTGCTGTTGCAGCTGCTTCAAATTATGTGGTGCAATATCGCATTTCAATTACTTCAACATGGACAACCGCCGGCGTTACAACAAATAATTTTTATGCATTAAATGGTTTGTTTGGATCTGTAACTTACAAGTGGCGCGTGAAAGCAAATTGTTCGCAGTACACAACTGTTGCAACATTTTCAACTCCTGCAACATCATGCCTTAAGCCAACAGGATTGGCTGCGCAATACATTGGTGGAACCTGGGCCTACTTATCATGGACAGCAGTTGCAGGTGCAGCTTATTATTCTGTTTATTATCGTGTAACAGGAACTCCTACTTATATTTTAGCAGGAACATCTTTTTACAACAACTTATATGTTTCAGGTTTAACACCGAGCACTTCGTATGACTGGCGAGTAAAAGCAAATTGTTCGCTTAACAGTGCTAAATCGGTTTTCATCACAACTGCGGATACCGCACAAGGCGGAAGCGGAGGAAATAGTTATGCGCAGGATTTTAATTTTTATCCGAACCCGGTTGCGCAACAATTAATTATTCAGCAAAAAGAAAAAACAGATTTATCAGTTGTGATAGAAGTTTCAGATGTACTGGGAAGAATAATTATCAGCCAACCAACCACAAATCTTGAAATGATGACAACGAATTATAAACTGGATGTAAGTTCTCTTACTGCAGGTGTTTATTTTATTTCGTTGCGCGATGAGAAAGGAAATAAACAGGTGAAGAGTTTTATTAAGGAATAGTTTTTTGTCATGAGTCTTTAGTACACAGTCCTTAGTTTTATCCTGCAAATAATTTTTCAAACGAAAGCCGCTCTCAAAATTGAGAGCGGCTTTTTGATTTTTATTTTTTTGAAATTTATTTTCATTCGTGATAAATATTAATTCTATCTTTAGAAAGAATAATTTCTTTCATCAGCATATAAAATTCTACTCATGAAAAAACTCTACTCATCAATTAAAATTATTGTGCTGATATTTATTGCCAATAATCTTTTCGCGCAAACTGCTTGTTTTACTGCAACTGAATTTCCTGTTGGCGCTCCACATTGTGAAGGAATCACTTTAATTTTTTCAGATTGTTCGGTTGGTGCAACCAGTTGGAATTGGGATTTTGGAGCCGGTGCTGTTCCACAGTATTCTAATCAACAAAATCCGGGATTAGTAAATTTTCCTAACTGCAATCCTTTTCAACAAATTACTTTAACAATTAATGGTGGGGTGAGCACAGTTTCCCAACCATTTCCAATCTGGTGTAATCCGGTTGCGTGTTTTACAGTTAACACTCCAACAATTTGCGCCGGCGATTCAATTTGTTTAAATACAAGTTGCTCGCAACCCGGACTTGGTTCAACATTTTTAAATTATATGTGGGATGTTGGAAATGGTCAACAGTTATTCAGTGCTAATCCTTGTTATACCTATCCGGAAGATTCCGGTTGCTTTTCTATTGGATTAATTGTAACCAATAATCATGGTTGCTCTGATTTTGTAGAACAAACGAATGCAGTTTGTATTTCTCCTCCACCAACTTTTCAAATTACGGCTTTGGGTGCAACCACAACATGCCTGCAAACTTTATCGGTTGATTTTTGTGCTCCACCAATTATCGGAGGAACTCCACCATTTAGTTATGCGTGGAGTTTTCAGGGTGGAACTCCTGCTGCATCAAACTTGCCATGTCCAACAGGAATAACTTTTACAACAGGGCAATGGGATGTTTCATGTACAGTTACTGATGCAAATGGATGTTCAACTACTGTTACACTTCCAAACTATATTAATGTTGCAAATAATCTAACCAGTTTTATTTTAAGCAATGACTCCTGTTGTGTAAATGAATGTGTAGATGTAATTCCTGCTTTGCTTTCAAATTATTTATGGACCGTTAATCCAAATGGTTGTGTGTCTCCCTCTCCTCCTCAAACTATCTCTAATCCAACCTTTTGTTTTTCTTGTCCAGGATCTTATATAATCAATTTACAAGGGGTGATAAACGGTTGTGCTGTTTCTGCTCAGGATACAGTCGAAGTTTTTGCTCAGCCAGTTGCCTGTATAAACATTACCAGCAATCCTCCATCGTGTTCTTTCCCTCAAACTGTAAATGTTTCATATTGTGGCCTCGCTGGTGCCTGGACTTATTTATGGCTTTTTCCGGGTGGAACCCCGTCATCATCAACTTTACAAAACCCGGGAAATATTATCTATAATTCATGCGGTCAGTTTTCAATTTCATTAATTGTTACAAATTCAAATGGATGCGATTCATCAATTACATTAACTGATACTGTAAATATTGATTGCCCTGTTGCCTGTTATTCTATACTTGATTTACCTGTTGAAGGAAATTATTGCGTTTCGCTGAGTTTAAATTTTGATGCAACCTGCAGCACGGGTTCACCAACACAATATTTATGGTGTGTTCAACCTGCAGCATTGCCACCTTGTATTCCAACCCTAAATCTTGGCCCAACTTCAACATTAAATTTTCCAAGTACAGGATGTTACAATGTGACATTGCAAACTATTAATGCGCTAGGTTGTACTTCAATAATTACAAATTCATTTACCGGTACACCAATTTGTGTTGGCAATCATACACAACCATGTTTTACTGCAACACCTGTAATTACCTGTGCTCCTGTTCCTGTTTCTTTTATTAATTGCACTCCTGATTCGCTTGGTATTCCGGGTGGATCCGGATGGGAGCCCTGCCATTCATGGTGCTGGAATTTTGGAGATGCAGGTGCTTGTCAATCTGCCGCAATGAACCCACAACATCAATATCAGGATACAGGTTGTTTTGATATTATGTTGGTTTCAAAAAACTGTGGTTGTTATGATACCGTTCTACATGAAGAGTTTGTATGCATTGTACCACCCATTTCACACTTTATATATACAATTAATTGCGATAGTCCGAATGTTGTAATTTTTGATGGAACAAATTCAGTAGGTGCCGATACTTATTTATGGAGTTTCCCGGGAGGAACACCATCATCTTCTACTGATCCAATTGTTCATGTTGTTTATCCTATGCCGATTGTCAGTGCAACATATAATGTGTCATTACAAATTTGTAATAATGCTTCCGGATGTTGCGATACATTCAGTCAAGCCATTCAGATAAATAATTTAAATCCGCAGGCAACAATTGATACTGTAGTTTGTTTTCCTGAAACATCAGTTGTTTTAAATTCTTCAGTAGGATATATGTTTTGTCAGTGGAGAGTTTATGATTTATGTAATAATGGAATTTTAATTCCGGGTATGAACAGTAATTTTTGCGGTTATGATAATTTTTCAAACACAGGTGAAATTATCTGGCCGCATCCTGGATATTACCACATTAAGTTATTAGAAATTTCTATTAATGGTTGTGCGGATACTCTGAACTGGAATGTTCATGTTAATGGATTAACTCCTTCATTCGTTTCCACTCAATCCAACGGCTGCGCTCCGCAAACAATAATTTTTACAGATAACACTTCCTCAAATTGTGTTTCCAATCCGGTGAGTTACAGTTTCAAATTTGGTGATGGTTCACCGCAAACACCGCCATCGCCGAACCCTGTAATTTCACATACTTATACTTTGAATGGAAGTTTTACGGTTACTGAATTTGTAACTGATCAGCATGGTTGCACTGATTCAATTGCAATAAATAATTTCATAATAATTGGTGTTGCACTTTCTGAAACACACATTGATGCAACAGCAGGAAGTGCCAACGGAAGTATAAATCTTACGGTGAATGGAGGAACATCCCCTTTCAATTATTTATGGAGCACTGGCGCAACCACACAAGACATCAATAATCTTTCAGCAGGAAATTATTCAGTTACTGTATCTGACTTTAATAATTGCACTTCAACTTTGAACATAACAATTCAATCCGTTTGCCCGATTAGTTTTACTATTTCTTCGTCGGCAACTACTACTTGCACAAATACTTTATCAGTTAATTTTTGTGCAATAAATATTTCCGGCGCCACACCTCCATATTCTTATTCATGGAATTTTCAGGGAGGAACTCCTGTTACTTCAACTGATACTTGTCCGCAGAATATTAATTTTTCAAGTGGAGTGTGGGATGTTTCATGTGTAATAACTGATGCAAACAATTGTTCAATCACCGTATCGCTTCCAAATTATATTTCAGTTGGCGTGAATGTTACAGGCTCTGCAATAATTACTGATGCCACTTGTGGAAATGCAAATGGAAGTATTGACTTAACTGTTGGTGGTGGAATTGCTCCTTATAGTATTCAGTGGTCAAATGGTGCAACTACTGAAGACCTAAATAATTTGTTGACTGGAAATTATACAGTGACGGTATCAGATAATACTGGCTGCATAATCGGAACAACCTATTCTGTATTAAACATGAATAACCTTGCAATAACTGAATTTCATACTGATGAATTGTGTGACAGTGCAAACGGAACAATCAATATTTCGATAACGAATGGAGTTGCTCCATATTCTTATCAGTGGTCAAACGGTGCAACAACTGAAGATTTAAATAATCTTACCGCAGGAAATTATTTTGTAACCGTTACTGATGGAAATAATTGCACTGCAACTTTATCAACCTCTGTGGTCAATCATCCTGCTCCAACAATTACAGTCAGTCATGTTGATGCAAGTTGCGCTACTTGCCACAATGGTTCAGCAACTGTTTTTATAAGCGGTGGTGGCACTTCACCTTACACCATTCAATGGAATATCGGAAGCACTGATAATCCAATCATCAATCTTGATCCCGGCACTTATGTGGCTTGTGTTACAGATGCAAATGGTTGTTCGGTTTGCGATTCAGCAGAAATAGTAAATGCTGATGGAATTATTTCGATAGATGCAAATGAATTAGTTCAGGTAATTCCTAATCCGAATAATGGAATTTTCACTCTTGAAATTTCCAACGCAATACTTATTGAAAATATTGAAATCCTGAATCTTGTTGGAGAAAAAGTTTTTACCTTGATGTTTCGACATGCTCAACATGACAAGTTGCAAATTGATTTTTCATCAGGCGCAAGTGGAGTTTATTTTCTTCAGATAAAAACTGCGAATGAAATAATCAGAAAAAAAATCCTGATTAATCATTGAAAATAATTTACTGATTCAACTCTTTCAGATACTTCACTCCTTCAGCACTTAGTTTCCGATAATTCACATTGCTGTTCAATACGAAAGCCGCATAACCGCACGAATCAGCAAGGGTGAATTCCACATCCAATAAATCTTTTCCTTTCGAGATATATTTTAATACACCATCGTAACCGCAATCTTTTTTTTCAGGTTCTGTTTTCACTATATAAGCAGAAATTTTATCGATGGTGTTTTTATCAGTAATATCAATTGGTGCAGGATCGGGTTTGTTTTTATCGTGCGAATAAAACTGAATCACCAGTTCATCAGCCTGATCCTGAATGCCACCAAACCAGAATTGAGTGCAAGAAGAAAGATTAAAAATTAAAAATGAAAGAGTAAAAAACCCTGTGACAAGTTGTGCCGGAAAGAATACTTGATTTATAATTTTTAATATTTGATTTCCCTTATGCATACAATGGAAATTGCTTCATGAATTTATTCACTTCGCTTTTTACAGTGGCAATCAACGCTTCATTATCTGCATCCAACAAAACAATATTTATCCATTCAGCAATTTGATCCATGTGTTGTTCCTTCATTCCTCTTGAAGTGATAGCAGCAGTTCCAATTCGAATTCCCGATGTAACAAACGGAGATTTATCGTCATACGGCACCATGTTTTTATTCAAAGTAATTTCTGCACGCACCAATGTGTTCTCCGCTTTTTTACCCGAAATATTTTTATTGTGAAGGTCAATCAGCATTAAATGATTATCGGTTCCACCGCTTACTATTTCAAATCCGCGAGATGTCATGGCTTGCGCCAATGCCTGTGCGTTCTTAATTATTTGTCCGCAATATTCTTTGTACTCAGGAGTAAGTGCTTCGCCAAACGCAACTGCCTTTGATGCAATCACATGTTCAAGCGGACCACCTTGTGTGCCCGGAAAAACAGCACCATCAATAATGGAACTAATCATTCGTACTTCCCCTTTTGGTGTGGTTAAGCCAAACGGATTTTGAAAATCTTTTCCGATTAAAATAATTCCACCACGAGGTCCACGCAAAGTTTTATGAGTAGTGGAAGTAACGAAATGACAATGCGGCAAAGGGTCACTCAAATATTTTGTAGCAATCAAACCAGCAGGATGAGCAATGTCTGCCATCAACAATGCACCAACTTTATCAGCAATGGCACGGAAGCGAGGATAATCATAATCACGAGAGTAAGCAGATGCACCACAAATAATCAATTTCGGTTTTTCTTCAATCGCAATTCGCTCCACTTCATCCATGTTGATTCGACCAGTTTCCTTTTCCACTCTGTAAAATGATGGCTTGTATGTTTTACCTGAAAAGTTTGCAGCCGAACCATGTGTGAGATGACCACCATGAGCTAAATCCAATCCTAAAATTTTATCACCTGGTTGTAATACTGCTAGCATCACTGCAGCATTTGCCTGCGCACCCGAGTGTGGTTGCACATTCGCATACTCAGCACCGAAGAGTTGTTTGATTCTGTCAATAGCTAATTGCTCAACTTTGTCAACCACTTCGCAACCGCCATAGTACCTGCGACCGGGATAACCTTCAGCATATTTATTTGTGAGGCACGAACCCATTGCTTCCAGCACTTGCTGACTCACAAAATTTTCTGAAGCAATCAATTCAATTCCGTGGCGCTGCCGTTCCAATTCCTCGCCGATAAGACCAAAAAGTAAATTATCTCTTTGCATGATTTTTAATTAGCGCGCAAAAATAACCACCACAATTAATGCAGTAAGAGAATTTCAAAATTTCATTCAATGGGTATATTACTTACAGGTGGCTCCTCTTTAGTAGTATCAGCAGGAATATTTTTAGGTTGATTTATTTTTTTTCGTTCAACTAAAAAAACAACGAGGCAAAGACCAGCAACCAATCCGCTTAATAATAAACTCAGCCAGTACCCGGGAAGATATTTTATATTCAACTCTACTTTAAAAAGCGAATTGGTATAAGAGTATTCGCTGTTCATGGAGAGTTGCAAACCTATCAGTGAAAGAACTGCTGCTGCTGAGGTTACTAAATGAATAACTGTTCCGAAACGGCGCAAGACCACTCCTGTAATAACACCGATTGCTGCCATTGAGAATGCAATAATTGCCCATGGGTTTGATGGAATATTTTTAGTTTCCTGTTGCGGGTCGGTGTATTCATTCACCTCTTTTTCTAATCCAGCTTGCTTTGCAAATGCCATTACATCGGCTTTTGTCATTTCCTTTCCGCGTAATAAATCTTTCCCACTTAGTTTTAAATACGATACATTATTGCAACTTATTTCGGCAAATGGAAAAAAGAAACAGATGAGTACAAGCGCCAGCATCGCAGTAGTAATGGTGTTAGAATTGAATTTCATTTTATAAAGTTGTGGCTTCAAAGTTCACAGAAAATTTCAATTGTTGAGAAAAGAAGTTTTCTGTAAATAAATTTGAACTCAATATTAAAAGCGGTTGTTCGTCAAACACATTAATTGAAAATGGAAAAAATGAGAATAGGAATTGTTTGTTATCCGACCTATGGTGGAAGTGGAGTGGTGGCAACTGAATTGGGAAAAGCGCTGGCGCAGAAAGGTCACGAAGTACATTTCATTTCGTATCGCGTGCCTGCACGATTGGATTCGTTTGTCGAGAATATTTTTTTTCATGAAGTAAATTTTGCCGACTATCCGTTGTTCGAGCGCGCTCCTTATGAATCAGCACTCACCAGTAAAATTGTTGACACAGTGTTACACGCGAAGCTCGATATTCTGCATGTGCATTATGCCATTCCTCACGCTGCTACTGCTTACTTCGCGCGCGAAATTCTGAAGACAAAAAATATTTATCTCCCTTACATCACCACACTGCACGGAACTGATATTACACTCGTGGGAAAAGATGCTACTTACGAACCGGTCGTTACTTTTTCAATTAATAAATCAGATGGTGTAACAGCGGTTTCAGAATTTCTGAAAGAAGAAACTTACAAGAGTTTCGCCATTGACCAGGAAATAAAAGTCATCACCAATTTTATTGACCTCGACCGTTTTCATAAGGCGAAGAAGGAACATTTCAAAAAAGCGATTGCACCGCTCGGCGAAAAAATTCTGATACACACTTCCAATTTCCGTCAGGTGAAACGCACCGATGATGTGGTGAAAATTTTCAGAAAAGTGCTGGATAAAATTCCATCGAAATTATTATTGGTGGGCGATGGACCCGAACGACAATCAATGGAACAACTCTGTCGTGAATTGGAAGTAATGGAGCATGTTCGCTTCCTCGGAAAACAAGAAGCCGTTGAAGAATTATTAGCGGTGAGTGATTTGTTTTTATTTCCATCGGAAACCGAAAGTTTCGGATTGGCTGCACTGGAAGCAATGGCGTGCCAGGTTCCGGTTATCAGTACAAACGCAGGAGGGATTCCCGAAGTAAATATTGATGGTGTAACAGGTTATATGAGTGCAGTAGGTGATGTGGATAGCATGGCTGAAAATTCTATCAACTTATTATTAGATGAAAACAAATTGAACCTATTCAAACAAAATGCATTGAAGCAAGCGCATGAATTTGATGTACATAAAATTCTTCCGGAGTACGAAGATTATTATCGCCTCGTGATTGAGCGCAGCAAGGTGGAGCAACTTTAATATTTATCACTACAAATAAATTCTTAGCCACAGATTCACAGATTATTTACTGTGACAATTTTTTATTTTTTCAACAGCAAATAATAATTTTCACAAAGTATTAGTTCAAACTAATCTGTGAATCTGTGGCTAAGAATTTTCAGGCGCAATTCAGTATTCGCAAAGAATGT
>JAHEZG010000313.1 GCA_023251195.1 Chitinophagaceae bacterium
CAAGCAATATGATTATGATGGTTGTGAATCCAAGTGTTACACCTTCCGTTTCAATCAATGCAACTCAAACAACAATTTGTGCCGGAACGAATGTGACTTTCACCGCCACACCAACAAATGGTGGTTCAACTCCTTCTTATCAATGGAAACTGAATGGAGGAAATGTGGGAGCAAATTCTACAACTTATTCCAATTCTTTATTGGTGAATAATGATATGATTACCTGTGTGCTCACAAGCAATGCTGCATGTGCAACAACCTCAACAGCAACCAGCAACATGATAATGATGATTGTGAACCCGACTGTTACACCTTCGGTTTCCATCAATGCGACGCAGACTTCCATTTGCATTGGTTCAAGCGTAACATTCACTGCCACTCCAATATTTGGCGGTTCAACTCCTGCTTATCAATGGAAACTCAATGGCGGAAATGTGGGTAGTAATTCATCATCTTACTCAAACTCATCACTTGCAAATGGTGATGTGATTACCTGTGTGATGACCAGCAATGCTTCATGTGTTTCCCCTTCAAATGCAACAAGCAATGGAATTTCGATGACAGTAAGTACATCTGTTACACCTGCTGTTTCCATCAATGCAAACATGACTACAATTTGTTCAGGTCAAACAGTTGACTTCGCAGCAATCCCAGTGAATGGTGGTTCTTCTCCTTCCTATCAATGGAAACTGAATGGCGGAAATGTGGGAACCAACTCTTCCATCTATTCGAATTCAACTCTGGCAAATGGTGATGTGATTACCTGTGTAATTACAAGCAATGCTTCGTGTGCTTCAACACCAAATGCAACGAGCAACAGTATTTCAATTACTGTGAATCCGACTGTTACACCTGTTGTTACAGTGAATGCATCGCAAACTACATTTTGTGCAGGTACTACTATTTCATTTGATGCCACTCCTGTGAATGGTGGTTCAACTCCATCATATCAATGGCAAGTGAATGGAAGTAATGTCGGAACCAATTCATCCACTTATTCAAATTCAACTTTAGTTAATGGAGATGTCATTACCTGTGTGCTGACAAGTTCTGCAACTTGCGCTTCTCCAGGTTTTGTAAATAGCAACAGTGTATCAGTTACAGTTAATCCGCTGCCAACAGCGGCAATCACACCAAGTGGAACTGTTGAAGTATGCGAAGGTGACAGTGCCTTGCTTACTGCCTCAGCCGGAAATCCCGGTTATATATGGAATACAGGAGCAACCACTCAAAGCATTCATGCTTTGTTTGCAGGAAATTATTCTGTTACTGTAACGAATATTAATAATTGTTCTGCTGCTTCATCAACTGTAACAGTTAATATGAATCCATTGCCAGCAATTCCAACCATTTCAAATGCGAATGATGTACTTACTTCTACTACTGCTTCAGGTTACCAGTGGTTCTTGAATAACAATCCGATTAATGGTGCAACCAATCAGAATTACACTATGACACAGAACGGAAATTATTTTGTTGAGATTTCAGATGCAAATGATTGCCATAATTCATCCACTGTTTTTGTGGTTACAACCGTTGGAATTACAGAAGTTGGGAATTCAATCTCTGTTTCTGTATTTCCCAATCCGAACTATGGTGAGTTTACTGTCAACTTAAACAAAGCACATGAATCACACATACAGATTTCAGATGTAACCGGAAAAATTCTGGAAGAAAAAATCGCAACATCAAAATCAGTTTCGTTTAATATCAGTTCTGTTGCTGCCGGAATTTATTTTGTGAAAGTGAAATGTGAAAACGATTCACAAATATTCAAGCTGATTGTAACGAAGTAGAAAGATTGATTCCGGAATTTTTAGTTTTATCCCAATCAACTTTTATCACATGAATAAAACAAGATTGGAAGCTTTCAGTGATGGTGTACTTGCGATCATTATTACCATAATGGTGCTGGAATTGAAAACACCTGAATCGAATGACTGGGAATCAGTTAAGTACATTTTTCCAGTACTTGGAAGTTATGCCCTCAGTTTCGTTTTTATCGGAATCTATTGGGGAAACCATCATCACTTGTTGCATACAGTTAAAAAAGTAAATAGCCGGATCATCTGGTCAAATTTGAATTTATTGTTCTGGCTTTCACTTATTCCGTTTGCCACCAGGTGGATCGGTGAAAATAATTTCGATAAAATTTCTGTGGCAGTTTATGCATCATTGCTTGCAGTAAGCGGATTGGCTTATTACATTTTACAACAATCAATTGTGGCTCATCATCACTTTACTGAAAAAATGAAGGAAGCAATGGAAAAGCAAAGACTAAAAGGAATCATTTCAATGTTCGCTTATTTAACATCAATTGCAACCGCTTTTGTTTATCCGGTTATTTCAGAAGTGATATTTGTTGGTGTCGCTATTATGTGGCTGGTGCCCGATAAAAATATTGAGAGAGCGATGGAGGAGTGATTTGAGAATTAAGACAAATAAAAAACCCTGATGAAATTTTTTCATCAGGGTTTTTTATAAAATATTTTTTCAGAAATTAATCTTTTGCTTTTCCAAACACATAATACAAAGTCAAATTCAACCCAACGAAAGCATAATTGTTATAAAGTGTATTGGTTTTATCGAAGCTGCTTAAATCATATTTTGCAAAAAGCAATGCATCAATACCGAGATTATCAGTGAATTTATAACCATATCCAATAGTAAATCCTGCAGTTAATGAAGTTGCATTTATGGCGGTATCTAATTCGGCCTTGGTATAAGTGGTGTCAAATGCTGCGCTTGTAATTTGTTGTTTATTAAACATATTAATATCAGCAGTAAAACCAATTGGCAAACGGCTTTTTGCTTCTTTGCCAACGAGATTAACTGTAAGACTGAGAGGAATAGTCAGGTATTTATTTTTTGTAACCACTGTATAATCTGTAGTCGGATTAATCAAAGTATCAGGAAGCAAGTATGAATAATCAGACTTATCAATTTTTGTTGATGTTGCCAATCCTGCCACAAAGCGCAAACGATTGCTCAAATCAATTCCAATATTCAAATGAAGGTCGTGATTAAATGCAAGGCTGTGGTAATCATTCAAGTCTATGTTTGACAGGTTATCATCTACTATATATTTACTCATATACAAATTACTTCCAACACCAGCCACAAAATTTAATTGTGCGCGTGATGAAATTGAAATGGCAAGAAGTAAAACAACGGTCAGAATTTTTTTATTCATAGGAATTTATTATTTGCTTCAAATGTAAAAGGCTTATTGAAATATCCAACCGGATTTTCCTTTGACTTATTCATTACACTTCTTAAGAAGATAATGAGTGAAAAAAAATCGTGTCTGTTCCCCTCTCCTTTTTCGGAGAGGGGTTAGGGGTGAGGTTTTATGGAAGTATGATTTTCTGCATAAACTATTGGTCTTCGCACTTCATTCAAAAGTTTATCTTCGCCTAAAAGAAACAAATATGATTAAGTCAATGACAGGTTATGGCCGAGGAGAAAGTGTGAGTGATAAAATGATTGTGAAAGTGGAAGTGCGAAGCATCAACAGTAAATTTTTTGACCTGAGCGTGCGCATGCCGCAAATGTTTCGCGAGAAAGAATTAGTGATTCGCAATTTGGCTTCTGAAAAATTAGAGCGCGGGAAAGTTGATTTGAATGTAAATATTGAATACAAGGGCGAGAGTAAAATCAATACCATCAATCATGAACTCGCAACTTCTTATTTCAATGATTTAAAAAAATTAGCCGAATCATTAAATCAACCAACCGAACGGTTAATGAATTTAGTTATGAAAATGCCTGATGTTATTTCGGCATCAAAAGATGAAATAGGAGAGGACGAATGGAAGCAACTGAATGAAGCAGTGGTGAAAGGAATAGAATCCATTGATATTTTCAGAAAAGAAGAAGGAGCAACACTTGCAAAAGAATTAGAATCGAATACCAATAATATTTTAAACACACTCGCTGAAATTGAAAAATTAGAATCGGAACGAATGACTTTGCAGAAAGCAAGATTGCGTTCACAGTTGGAAGAGTTGCTTGGAAAAGATGGGTACGATAAAAATCGTTTCGAGCAGGAATTGATTTATTATTTGGAACGGATGGATTTCAGTGAAGAGAAAGTGCGATTGAAAAGTCATTGCGATTTCTTTTTCTCTACCATACAATCAAAAGAAACCAACGGACGCAAACTCAATTTCATCGGCCAGGAAATGGGAAGGGAAATAAATACACTCGGCTCAAAAGCCAATCATGCCGGTATTCAGAAATTAGTTGTGACCATGAAGGATGAACTCGAAAAAATAAAAGAGCAGTTGTTAAATATTCTTTAGAGTCAGTAAGCAGTTTACAGTATGCAGTCGGCAGTTTTTGCTGCTATTGATTTTTATTTCTTGTACAAATTTTCCCAACTCAACTTTTCAATCAATGCAAACCAGTTATACCACTCAGCGATTATCGCTTACTTCTTTAACAATTGATGATGCTGACTTTATAATGGAGTTAGTGAACTCTCCGGAATGGATAAAATTTATTGGCCAACGAAATATAAAAAGTAGCGAAGATGCCATTGCATACATTCAAAAAATTATTGCGAATCCAGATGTCGATTACTGGATTGTAAATCATCAGGAAC
>JAHEZG010000314.1 GCA_023251195.1 Chitinophagaceae bacterium
TACAAAGCGGAACGCATGTACACTCTTCCGAATGCATGAACTTCCATTGGCGTTACGCTATCATAATAAATCGGGAACACTGCTGATGTAATCACCAATGAGTAAACCGAATTTGCCCAATCGTACATGGCCCAACTGCGAATTAATTTTTTATCACCGCGCTGAAGTTGTTTTATCATGAACAGTTTTTTGATTGATGGCAAGGTAAAAACATTTGACAACCATCATTGTTCTGTTAACAATATGATTTCAACAAACACATTTCTCATTGGCAGCACCATTAATTTTGACGCAGCAGTAATTGAAACATGTACATCATAAAAATAAAAGGCAAAGTAAAAATTCCCGACTATGTACAAATTCGCGACGATAAATTCACGCTGCTCGCTTACTTCCGCGCCGACCGACCGGAAAATGCTTTATTGAAATGCGGTCTGGGAGAGAGTGAAGATAAAATAAAAAAAGTAATTGCTGAATTGCCTTACGGAAAAATTTTAAAACTTGAATTGTCATGAGTACTCCGATAATTGAATTGAACAACGCAGTAATTTATCAAGATGAAGCATTGGTGTTGAATGATGTGAATCTGAAAATTAACGCACACGAATTTGTTTACTTAGTTGGAAAAACCGGAAGCGGAAAAAGTTCGTTGTTGAAAGTTTTATATGGCGATTTGGATATTGCCGGTGGAACCGGAATGGTTTGCGGTTATGATTTACAAAAATTAGAAGCGAAAGAAATTCCGTTTCTCCGTCGCAAACTCGGAATTGTATTTCAGGATTTTCAATTGCTGACCGACAGAAGTGTGAATGAAAATTTATTATTCGTTTTGCGTGCAACAGGTTGGACCGATAAAACAAAAATGCACGAGCGAGTAACAGAAGTATTGGGAATGGTTGGGTTGAGTACTAAAGATTTTAAAATGCCTCACGAACTTTCGGGTGGCGAACAGCAGCGTGTTGTTATTGCGCGCGCTCTATTAAATCATCCTGAATTAATTCTTGCTGATGAACCAACCGGGAATTTAGATCATTCAACATCAGATGATATTATTCAACTGTTACAAAAAATATGTCGCGAAGCAGGAACTGCTGTATTGGTAGCATCACACGATTTAATGGTGATTGGAAAATTTCCTTCGCGCACAATATTGTGCGAAGGCGGGCGCATTATGGAGCAGGTGAGTCAAGCAACTGTACCAGCTTAAGCGCGTTGTTTCTGTTACTGAAATTTTCTTCCAGAATATTTATTCTTCTTTCTGATTCTTCCTGTGTGAAATCATTTTCCATCAGTTGATGAATGGTATCAACCATTTCTTCTGATTTTTCTTTTACGATACACAAACCTTCCAAACCACTTTCTTCCACCATCGCTTTGTTCACTAGTACATACCTGCCGCGGAACAATGCATTCAGTAATTTCAACTTGGTTCCGGTCTGCTGAAAAGTAGGCAACACATTAATTTGTGCATTCGCCAGCAACACATTCAACTTTGCTTCAGGCGGATTTTCTACCAATTGAATGTGCGGATATGGAGCAATTAATTTTTTTATAGTTGGCGAAGGATTCGCCCCGGCAATGATGCACGGGTAATTTACTTTACTGAAAACTTTACTCACCAACCACGCTGCTGCCTGAATGTTTTCACTCACTGATAAATTTCCATGATATAAAATAAAATCGCCACGACCAACTTTACTGATACAAATTTCATTTGGATGAATTGCCGGCAGATAAGTGACTTGATTGTATTTTGCTGATAGAGTTTTGAAATCAATGGAAGAAATGGGAAGGATGTGATTCGCCTTCTTTAGAATTTTTTCATAAAATTTCAACTTCACTGATTCAGTATAAAAATAAAAGCGTCGCAACATATTTTGTTCTGATTGACCAAGACCTCTGTAATAATCTGCTTCAACATTGTGCATGCGAACTAACTTGTTTCGCTTTTCTAAAGTTGGCGCATCTAAATGATAACAGGTATGCAACCCTTCAAATAAAATTGGTGCATTCAGGTCTTCCAGATTTTTCAGTAATGATTTTGCTCTTCGTGTTTTAACTATGTAAGGTTTGAAACTGCTAAAATCCCGGAAGCTGTGTTCGCGGTGATAATAATTTACACTTTCGCACAACAGGTTTAATTGCTCGGCCGGCTCACGACCATATTCATAACAATGTAAATGAATTTTTATTCCGGCTTCCTTCAGTGCTTTGATTTTATAATACACATCAATTACACCGCCATAATCGGGTGGGTAAGGAACATTGAAGGAGATAATGTGGAGTTGCTGCGTCAATAATTTAATTCTGACTAAAGTTAAAAAAGCTTTTTGTGTTTCATGTTAAATTTTCTCAACGGAGTAAAGTTTGCTGCTGAATACATCATACTTTGGCTTACAGAATTATTCAAACTCATCATAAACTTCAAGCAATCTTTCTTTCTCAGTATCCCAATTCCATTCTTGTCTCGCGAACAAGCAATTTTGATGAAGTCGATTGTAAAGTTCTTTGTCATTGAGCAGACGATTCAAGGCAGATGAGATTGTTTCAATTTTCAAATCATCAAGCAACAAACTCACTTCAAATTCTGAATTCAGTTTTTTATATTCAGGAAAATTCATGTTGAGCGATGGAATTCCGGCTTCAGTATAATCGAAAAATTTATTTGCGAGCGAATGATAATAATTTTTGCTACGGGCTTCAAGAAGATTTATACCGACTGAAAAATTTCTGGTGAGCCGTCGCAGTTTATTTGGCTCAATGAATCCGGAGAACTCAATTTTATTTTCAAGATGTAAATTCTTCACAAGCATTCTTAATTGCTGTGATAAATCTCCTTCTCCAATCATTGTGAGTTTTGCATCAACCGCTTTCATTGCTTCAACCAATTGTTCTAATCCCCTCCCTTCGTTCAATGCTCCTTGATAAATGATTGATGCGCGATTTGCATTTTCTTCATTGCGTTGCGGAACAGGGAATGCCTTATCTGGAACATTTCTGACCACAGTAAATTCTTTTCCATACTTCTGTAAAAAATATTCTTTCAATCCATCTGAAACACAAATTCCCTTCGTGATTCTTTTCACGGAAAATCTCTCCACTCTCAGCCAGAATTTCTGAATAGCTTTTCTCCTTTCAACTTCAGGAGTTTCTGCAAATAATTCGTGCGCATCATATATACACGGTTTACTCTTTAATTTTGAAACAAGAATGCAAGGAACAATTGTATCGAGGTCAATCCCACAAATAATCGCGAATGGATGAAAGAGCAAAAAGAAAAACAATCGCAAATTGTACTCGATATAAAACAATTTCCCACTCTCGAAAAAAAGTTTCATTCTTTTTTGTTGATATTCCTTTTCTAGGGAGAGTGGCTTGGAGTTTTTCCTTTCTCTGCCAATAAGGAGCACATCAAATCCTTCAATTTTGAGCTCAGTACAAATGCGTGACATACGCTGGTCATAAGTCAAATCATTAGTAACTGTAAAAATTATTTTCTTATTCAATTCCACTGCAACTGGTGTCTTTCGTTTTCGGTAATCATATTCTGGTCGATGAGCCAACGCAAAGTATGCAACAATTTTTCTTCAGTAACTCCATGAACAGTTTGAGCAAGCTGATTGTATTCCATTTGATTATTGCTTAACGAACTTTTAAGTTGTTCAATTATGTGTTCAAATTCAATGTCGCTTACTTCCAATTTATTCCGGCGCAAACACACATCACAAATTCCGCAACGACTGGTTTCTTCTTCGTCAAAATAATTTAACAAAGTTTCGTTACGGCAATGCGCATGGTCAGTTAAATAATGCAGCATCGCCTGCAAGCGGTTGTGGTAACTTTCCTTACGCTGATTTAATAGTTCAATATTGAATTGTAATTGTTCACTACGCATTCTTTCTTTCAGAAAAAATAATTGCGGATTTTCATTTCGTTCTTCGTACTGCAATAAATTATTTTGCTGAAACACGCGAAGATGTTTAATGATTTCGATGTAAGTGGTGTTCAAAGCTTTTGCCAATTCTTCTTCACGCACCTGCGAAAAATAATCGAACACACCACCATACGAACGCATGATTGCCTTGATGAGCGCCTCGTGTTCCGGATGCATTACTTCATAACGATACAGAGATTCCTTATCTACCGTCATCATAATTCTCGATGGCAGGTAAACCGAATCAGAGAAAGATAAATATCCTTCCTGCTCCAAAAGTTTTAATGATTGCAAAGTGCGGATGGCGTTGAATTGATATGTTTTCAAAAAATTATTTAAATCAAAATTGAAACTCTCGCCCTGCCCTGCACCATTAGCTACTTTGCAAAAATTTCCTATGGCATTGTAAATATTTTTCACCTCTTCCAAATCAGGAAACTGATCGGCTTCTCTTTTATTTAACTCAGTTATATCTGAATGATTGTACATAATAACTGCAAAAGATTTTTTCTCATCACGACCTGCTCTTCCTGCTTCCTGAAAATAACTTTCGAGATTATCAGGCACATCCCAATGCACTACAAGTCGCACATCCGGTTTATCTATTCCCATTCCAAACGCGTTGGTGCAAACAATCACTCGCACTTTATTCTGAATCCAG
>JAHEZG010000315.1 GCA_023251195.1 Chitinophagaceae bacterium
CGCAGGCTGCTGGATTAGTTAGTACAACTGTTACATTTAATGTACCTGTTCCTAAGCCACAAATAGTATATGGCGGTGTTACAGAGGCTGAAGAACCTGTAGCTGCCCCGGTCCAATTTATAGTATAACTCCCGCCACCTGCAGGAACCCAGTTTACTGTAACACATGATGAACTTCCATTTGTAAAAGTGATAATTGGTGTAGATGCGATTTCAATTATTGCAGTATTGGAATAAATAGTTAAACAATAACCGGAACATTTTAGACGATAATACTTGGTAGTTGTAGCCGGCGCAGTTGTATAACTGCTTCCAGTAGTGGCTCCTGCAATATCAACCCAGGTAATATTATCATTTGAAAACTGCCATTGCGAAGTGCCACTGGCTCCTGTTGCGGTTAATAATTTTATGCCGCCACTGCAAACTATTGAGGAAGCGGGGGTTACCACCGGCGCAACCGGAATTGTAGAAACCTCTACAGTATTTGAACCAACGCAACCACTTGCTAAAGTACCGGTAACTGTAAAAAAAACTGATGTAGGATTGGTTGATGTAACAGTTACATAAGCAGCCGATCCATTTGCAGGACTCATTACTACCCCATTTACTCCATTGGTCGGTGTCCATTGCCAGTTGGTTACAACACCAGGTCCGGTTCCGGTTAACACAGCTGTTTGCCCTTGACAAATTGAAGATGATGGGTTTACAGTAATAGGTGGGCAACCTTGAATATCTACCATGTATTCTTCAATTTCTCCCCAACCAACTGCACCGGAAATTGAACCGAAGCAAGGATCAACATTCGGCGTTGTTGGATACTGACACATCACTCTCATTTTTGCAAGACCTACATAACCGCTTCCCTGCGGTATTGTAATGGTTCCCCACGGATGGCATCCTACTGATGGTATATCTGAATAATAAGATTCGGTAGTGGCAAATGCTCCATCGCCATTTTCATCAATCCAAACCCGAACACCTTCTGCAAATAATGGTGATGTACATACTTGAAATGGAATGGCTGTACCTCGCCCAACTGCATAGGGGCCTTGCGATAAAAAATTCTGGTAACTGCTTCCATTCGAATTATAAGTGGAAGAATTATTTATGATGCTTCCTGCAGTTCCAAGTTTGATATTGGAAATATAATCTGTGGATGATCCTGATGAAATGGAAGGAGCACAATCAATAGTTACTGCTACTGCATTTGAATAAGAGGCAGGGCAACATCCGTTCTGATATTTTGCTCTGATATAAATAAATCCCTGTGGTACTCCGGGATTTATGTTTGCAATAAATCCGGTTGAATCATATTGTGGTGAAAGAGTATTGTTTGCAGGTGTAAATAATCCATTGCTTAAATCCCAATCAATTTCATATCCAACAATAGTTGAACTACACGACGATGAAACCGAGATATAATCATTGGCAACAGTTTGTGTCGGATTCACTGTAATCGGGCAATTCTGTGTCGGGTTTGTGCAAACACAAGGAATAATATTTACCAGATAATCTTCCGTTTCTCCATTAATATAATTTGGCGAGGTGGAAAGGCATGGATCTAAACTAACAAGTGATGAACTGGTTCGAACTCGCATACTTGTATATCCGATAATAGCACCATTTGGAACATAGCCAAAGTGGTGAGAAGTTGCACCGCCACCCAGAATTTGCAAAGTACCGCCGCCCCACAATTCTCCGGCATCAATAAAATCTCCATCATTATTAAAATCAATCCACACTGCATTTACATGCGGCGCTGCATTGGTTCCGGTTGATACATTAATCCAATATGGAGCACCTACCATCATTGAAGCAGCCGGCACAGTTGTGCCACTGCATGTTGATGAATAGTTTGTATAATATGGTGACGATGATGCACCCGATGCATTATCTAAATTTCCATTGTCAATTTTAACCCGTGAAATAAAAAATCCGGTTCCGGTACCGGAAGTATAAGTTGGCATACAGTAACACAATGATGCAGTTAATGAAAGACAACTTGAATAGGAAGTGCTTGCACCACATGTTATTGCTCTCCTGAAAACTTTAGTGCCGGTTGCACAAAATGTATAATCCTGATTGAGTGTTGTTCCCAAATTGGTCCATGGTCCGGCACAAGTTGTTGCCACCTGCCATTGATAAGTTAAACCACTTGCGCCGGAGGTAGCACCATTTACAGAAAGAGTAAAAGGAACATCTATACATGGTGATGGATCAGATGAATTAGTAGTTCCACCAACTGGTACACCGGAACAAGCAGGCAGGGAAATAAGATTTAATTTATAATCTTCTGTTTCACCTGCTGAATAATTACCACATGGATTTACTGTTGCTGATTCAGAAAAAACAACACGCATAACTGTATTTCCTGCAGTGGCCATTGGCGAAATAATTATTGTTCCGGTGGCTATCAGTCCTGTAACTGAATTCAAACCATAAGCGGTTGAAAAAACATCTTCACCCACATCATTAAAATCTCCATCCACATTATAATCAATATAAACTTTTGCCATAGCATTCATGGCCGGGCCGCCACACTGACCAAGAAATAATGAAATGGAATAGTTGCCTGTTATATTCAGATTGGTTGCCGCCAGTGTTTTATAATTTGAATACTGACCAACCACCGAACCCACTCCGGGAGCCAGTGTTCCGCAAACAGAAGAATTGTTCAGTGTACCAATTGATACATTAAAAATTTCGGAACTGGTATTGGAAGAAGCAGAAGATGCACAGTAACAATTCGCAATTGCACTTTGTGTAGTTGCTACAGCATTTGAAATATTAGAACCTCCGCCATTGGTACAAATGGTAAGTATGCGGTACGATGTTGCAGTAGTTTGATTCGATACTGAAACTGCAGGACTATTTGCCAATCCACCACAAATGGTCATTGTTCCTGGCAGGTCGTTCCATCCTCCTCCCGAATTATATTGCCATGAATAGATGATTCCGCTTCCTGAACTTAAACCGGTTGCAGTTAATTGAATACAATCAACAGGACAGATATTTAATGAAGGTGTAACAGTTGCGGTGCCTGCAAGCGGAGTTCCGCTGCAAGGAGCAGCTACAGTGATATTGCATAAGTAATCTTCTGTTTCGCCAAATGTGTATCCAACTGAAGCGCCGTAATTGGTAGTGTTCGGAAAAGCATCTTCAATAACACAAACCCGTAAACCTGTATTGCCAAGAATTGCTGTTGCTGGCACAATAAAAAATCCGGTTTTGGTATGATTACCTGATGCATAAACCGGTTGTGAATAAACTCCTTCTCCCGGATCTGTAAAAACTCCATTCTGATTGTAATCAATCCAGATTTTAAAACCATTTGGAAATGATCCGGTGCAGGTGGTTTGTGTTAATGAAAAATTAATGACTGCGTTAACTGATAAATCCGGAACCGTTGCAAACCCATGGTAATTTGAGTATTGTTTTAAAATTGAGCCGGGGCCCGGTGCAAGAGTGGCACAGGTTGAATTTTGATTTAAAGTAGTGGACCCTATTATAGTAGTGTTTGAAATTTCTTCATTGTCAGAAGCTGAAGCATAAAGCAACGGATAACAATTATTTGCTGAACTCATTGAAACTGTTACTGTATTACTGACAGCATTTAATCCGGAGGCTGTGCATACAACAAACAACCTGTAACAACCCGATGCAGTTTGCGAAAAGGTTCCGCCACCGGGTGCTGTTTGTCCCGCAATATTGGACCAGGCACCACCGCATACTGCCTGGTACTGCCATTGAAAAGTTAAGCCCGATGCTCCTGTTGTGTAGCCGGTATTTGTAATATTAAAAGGCATGGCCGAACATACTCCACCCGATGGTCCTGTAATTGTTCCGGCAGTTGGTGTACCACTGCAAGTTGTACCCGGTGTCCATGTCCATGTTAAACCCGATGCGGGAATGTTTGAAGTTCCAATAGTAACTGTGTTGGTATTTAAAGTTCCGGCTACTGATGCAGCCCAACTGGTGTTTGTAGTTCGGTTATTAAAATCCATGTTGGTGGCACCACGCAAACCAACTTGTGCAGTTGCCGCTACAGGAGTTGTGAATGTTCCATAAACAGCTTGCAACACATTGGAAGTTTCATTTAAAACCGCTTGAAAATTCCACGATTGTGTTCCCGAAAATATTCTGCAGTTCATCCATTGAACCACAAATTTTCTGTTCGGAGAAACACCAAGTACCTGGTAAGAAATATTTCCGAGACCGGAAGATGCTCCCATTAAATCACAACCTAAAACCGAAAAACTTCCGGTGTTAGCGGGCGTTGGATTACCACTGATGGCATTGTAATTTGTGGTGGTTATTACTGTATTCCCAAAATAGATGGTTCCATTGGTATTTACTTTTATTTGAGTATAGTTTGTTCCATTGTAGTTAAAAGTGAAAGGCAATGTGATGGTAGATGAGATTGCATCGTTCCAAACACCGGTATGAATATTTACCGGCGATGATAATGCATTGTAAGTTCCAGCTGCCGATAAAAAGGAATAACCGCTTACTTGAGCTTTTGTTTTTGTGACAATGAAGAATGAAAACAGCATCAGAATAAATACTGTTTCAAAA
>JAHEZG010000316.1 GCA_023251195.1 Chitinophagaceae bacterium
GTATTGTTCAGTGGTGGAAATCAGTTGCGTTTGACTTCAATTTTTGGTGGCACTGAAATATTTTCAATAATTATTAATCGATATCACAATGAAGAATTTGTTATTGCAGGCACCAGTGCAGGTGCCATGGCTATGAGCAATACAATGATTTATGAAGGAAGCAGTACACGCGCACATTTAAAGGGGGAAGTAAAAATTACTACCGGCCTCGCGTTTATGAAGAATGTAATTTTCGATTCGCATTTTGATAAACGCGGACGATTTGGACGATTGGCTCAAGCTGTGGGCGCAAACCCTTCGTGTATTGGTATTGGTTTAGGCGAAGACACAGGAATGCTCATTACCAACGGAAACGAAATGGAAGCAATTGGCAGCGGAATGGTTGTGATAGTTGATGGCCATAATATCAAGCAAAGTAATATTGCCGATATTCCGGAAGGCAGCCCAATCAGTATTGATAATTTGATTGTACATTTTATGTCGAAGGGCGATAGGTATAATTTATCTTCCAGAAAACTGGATGCGGTGATTCACGCTGCTGCTGAAGATTAATAAATTTCACTTATCACTTGAACTAACCGAAAAATAAGTTCAATTTAATTTTACATTTACACGAAGAGTAATTTTTCATTTCAGAAAAAGAAATAAAAATCCACCATAGTGTTTTGAAACAACATTTACTTTTTCCGCTGCTATTTATTTTTTTCTTTCTGCCTTCTTCTTCTTATTCGCAAGGGCAAACAAACATCTGGTACTTTGGCGCATTCTGCGGAATCGATTTTAATTCAGGCGCACCGGTAACAATTTCAGGTCCTATTAATACACTGGAAGGATGCGCTTCCATGTGTGATTCAAACGGAGTATTACTTTTTAGCACTGATGGAGTTAATGTTTTTAATTCAAATAATGTGGTTATGGCATCGGGTTTATTTGGCAATTCATCCTCAACCCAATCCGCCATCATCACACCTTTCCCCGGTAGTTTAACCAAGTATTACATTTTTACAGTTGATGCCTTTGGTGGTAGCCATGGATTAAATTTTTCAATTGTTGACATGACATTAAATGGCGGGTTAGGTGCTGTAATTTCATTAAACAATCAATTGGTAACTCCTACTTGTGAAAAAGTTACCGCTGTTTATGGAACAAATGATACCACTATTTGGGTGATCACACATTTTTGGGGAAGCAATGAATTTTATTCTTTTAAAGTAACGCCGGGTGGAATTTCGCTGCCGGTAATTTCTTCAATTGGCTATATAACATCAGGCGCCATTTCATTTGCCGGATATTTAAAAGCATCACCAGACGGAAGCAAACTTGCCGCCGCACACACCGGAAGCGTCGGGTACGATACACTTGAGCTATATGATTTTAACAATGCAAACGGAGTAGTTTCAAATGCAGTTTCAATTCCATCGCCATTCAACGATTCGTACGGCGTTTGTTTTTCACCCGATAATTCCAAACTTTATTTTTCCTCCTATTTTTCCATCAATGCAATTTATCAATATGATTTAACCGATCCGAATTTTGCCACCAACCCAATTTTAATTTACAACGGTGGCAACATTGGTTTTGGCGCCATTCAATTAGCTCCTGATGGAAAAATCTATATTGCTGAAGACGGCACATCATCATTAAGTGTGATCAGCAATCCAAACGGATTGGGTGCCGCCTGCAATTTTGCATTAAACTCCTTCCCTATTCTTGGCACTTCTCATTATGGGTTACCCGATTTTTTTGATCAGCTTTTTATCACCAACTGCTCGGTATATTTAGGAGAAGATACTTCAATCTGTTCAACAGATCCTGTACAACTGAATGCCGGAACAGGAAGCGGAGTTAATTATTTATGGCAAGATGGTAGCACTGCACAATATTTTTCTGTTTCAGGTTCAGGCACCTATTCTGTAACCAAAACCTACGCAAGCGGATGCATCGCACATGATACTATTGAAATAAATTTTCATACTTTACCTGTAATTAATTTAGGAAATGATACAGTTGTTTGCCATCCGGGAACTGTTACGCTGAATGCCGGTTCCGGTTTTGCCTATTACCATTGGAGCAATAGCACCGCTTCACAAATTTTAATTCCATTAACTACGGGTAATTATTCAGTTATTGTAATTGATTCAAATAATTGCATGAACAGCGATACTATAAATGTTGCTTTTCATGGCCCGCAATTTTCACTTGGAAACGATACAACTATTTGCGAAGGTGATTCGGTAAGGCTTACACCGGGAAGTATTTATAAAACTTATCAATGGAGTAACAGCTCTTACGATTCTGTAATAATGGTTTATGGGGCAGGCGCTTATTCGGTACTGGTATTTGATATGCAAGGATGTTTTGCCCGCGATACAATTTTAGTTTTTGTATCAACACCTGAACCTGATTTGGGGAGCGACACTTTACTATGTGGAACAATTAATCACACTTTGAACACCAGCGTTAATTTTTCTCAATACCACTGGAATAATAATTCAACTGCTTCAGGATTAAACATTACTACAACCGGAACTTATACAGTAACAGTGACTGATCAGTATGGATGCACCGGCTCCGACACGATAGTCGTTACCAATTCAAATCCGCAAATTGAATTAGGAACTGATACAACAATTTGCATTCATTCAACAGCAGCGTTGCATGCAGCCATTGGATTTCAATCGTATTTATGGAACACCGGAAGCAACAACACAACCATAACAATATCTGATGGAGGTATCTATTCAATTACTGTAACTGATTCTGTTTCGTGCAATGCATCTGATTTCAGAAAAATAATTATTGATGATCCAAATGTTTCAATCGGAAACGATACCGGCAATTGCAATGGTCATGGAATAATTTTACATACTGATACTGCATTTATAAATTATTTGTGGAGTACAAATTCAACTGACCAGGCTATCTACACAACCGGTGCTGGAAATTATGCAGTTACTGTAACAGATGAAATTGGATGCAAGGCTGCAGATACAATTTTGATTTCTTATAGTGATTGTCAGGAAATTATTGTTCCAACCGGTTTTACACCAAACGGCGATGGCCACAATGATTACTTCCACATCTTAAATACCTCCGATTTTATTTATGCCGGTTTTAAAATTTATAATCGTTGGGGTCAACTGATTTATGAATCTTCTGATGGCAATGGATACTGGAATGGAAAGTTTAATAACACTGAATGCGAAGTTGGTGTTTATGTTTTTGTTGTTTCCGGAAAAAATTTTCTCAATCATTCTGTTTTCAAAAAAGGTAATGTAACCCTGTTGAGATAAAAAAATTTATAAAGTAGTTGGTGAAGCATTTTTAAAAATTAATTTCAATCATTCAAAATAGTAATCGTTGAATAAAATTCTTTTTCCTTTTATTTTCTTAATTTTTTTCACCGGAAAAGTTTTTTCTCAAGGGCAATGGAATGTCTGGCACTTCGGACACAATGCAGGTATTGATTTTAACTCCGGAAGTGCTGTTGCCATTACAGGGTATGTTAACACAATTGAAGGTTGTGCAAGTATTTGTAATAGCGCCGGGACACTGCTTTTCAGTACCGATGGCATATCTGTTTACAATGCAGCAGGTGGTGTAATATCAAGCGGATTAGCAGGCAATCCATCTTCATCGCAGTCAGCTATCGTAATTCCTGACCCTGGAAATATTAATTTGTACTACATCTTTACTACAGATGCATATGGGATGGGTGGCATGAATTATTCAACAATAGATATGACACTGAATGGTGGACTTGGCGGAATCGTTTTAACAAATGTTCCTTTGATGAGCCCAGCATGCGAAAAACTCACTGCTGTTTATGCCGACAATGGAATTGACATTTGGGTAGTCGCTCATTTAATTTCATCAAGTGATTTTTATGCCTATCGGGTAACACCTGGTGGTGTTGGAGTGCCGGTAGTAACTTCGATTGGCGCTCCTTTAATAAATCTTGCTTTAACGCAAGGTTACCTGAAATCATCGCCTGACGGAACAAAACTGGTAGCTGCATGTGCCGGTTCAGCTGGTTCATGCATTCTTGAAATGTATGATTTTAATAATGCCACCGGTGTTTTATCAAATGCCATTAATATACCTACTGCGTTAAGCAATGTTTATGGCGCATGTTTTTCACCGGATAATTCTAAACTTTATGTTTCATCGTTTGATGACAACATTAATATTGTTCAATATGATTTAACAATTGCAAATTGGTGGAATAATCCTTTCACTGTGGCCAGTGGAATTACTTATAACATTGGCGCTTTACAACAAGCTCCGGATGGAAAAATTTATGTTGCGTTTTACGATAGCTCTCCATTTCTAAGCACCATTGATAATCCGAACACAGCCGGTGCCGGTTGTAATTTTATGCTTAACTCATTTGCACTTGTTAATACCTCAGCTCTCGGGCTTCCCGATTTTTTTGATCAGCTTTCCATTCAACCTGTTTGTCAGGTAAACCTTGGAGCAGATATTCTTCATTGCGGAAACGATACCCTTTGGTTGAATGCCGGGCCGAATGGTATTAATTATTTATGGAACGATGGC
>JAHEZG010000317.1 GCA_023251195.1 Chitinophagaceae bacterium
TGATACTGATTTTGCTCCAGAAAAAATTCGGATTGATTGAAATCGGCGGCGGAACATTTGTGGTGAATGCCTATCCTGTAAAAATGCAACTGATGGATTTTGTATTAGTGTTTTTTACCGTAATGGGAATTGGTGTAATGGCTTCCTGGATTCCAATGATGCGAAAGATGAATAACACAACAAGATTATCTTTCGAATAAAATATTTTCCCTGAAGAAACATTTCCTGAAATAAATTTTCAGTTTATACAAATAAAAAAAGGGATTGAAAATTCAACCCCTTTTAATTATTCAAACCATTAAACCAATTAAAAACTTGCTGCCATCATCAATTTGAACATGCGAACAAATGACGAAGCTTTTCTTCTTGAAACTTCAATTAAACTACCATCAAACAACATTACTTTCTTTACCTTATCAGTAATAACTTCTTTCACCTGACTCAGATTTATAATATGTGATTTATGTATGCGCTGAAAAAAACGGGTATCGAGTTGACGCGCATGGTAACTTAAATTGTGCGAACTGAAAAAGCGTGTGCCATCAGCAAAATAAAACATGGAATAACTTTTAGCTGCTTCAATACGAACAATTTTATTATAAGGAATAACAAGAGCTCCTTCTTTAAACGATTTTAAAACTACATAATCAGTTAACCCGCCAACAGGTTTGTTGTTTTCTGGTTTTGCAAAAGAACTAAAGTGACTGTGGAATGTGTTTGTTGCTCGTGTAGCGAAACTTGGTTGAGGTGTCATTGTTGTAGAGGTTTTGTTTTGGAAATTGGTGGGTATTAGTATTTTATTTTTTTGTGTTTCATTTTTGCTTACACTAAAGTATCTGGCTTCACCACCGCATTAAACTTAAATATGCTGAACAGGAAAAATCTTACGCTGAAAGTGACAGGGAGAGTTCAAGGAGTATTTTACAGAGCAACAGCCAACGAAATTGCCATTGAAATTGGCTTAAAAGGATTTGTAATGAATATGAATGATGGTTCTGTTTTCATTGAGGCAGAAGGCACTGCTGAACAACTAACCAAATTTATTGAGTGGTGTAAACTAGGGCCTTCGCGATCAATAGTAACAGATGTAAATATTCAGGAAGGGACGGTAAAAGAATTTACTGATTTCAAAATCAGATATTAGAATTCAGATTTTATTTCGAATAAATTAAAAATACCGTTGGCTTGTGATGAAGATCTGGTTTGTTTTTTTTCCAATCGGCAATTGAAAGTGTTTTAATAAATTCTGCTTGAAGAGTTAATTCGCATGCGATGCACAAAAGTGTTTTTGATGAACAGGATTTTATAATATCATCCATCATTGCATTATTCCGATATGGCGTTTCAATAAAAATCTGAGTTTCATTTTTTGAAGCAGAAACTTCTTCCATCTTTTTCAATGCAATTATTCTTTCTGAAGATTTTATTGGCAGGTATCCGTTGAATCGAAATTGTTGTCCATTAAATCCAGAAGCAATTAGTGCTAGGATTATTGATGAAGGCCCTGTGAGCGGTTTTACTTTTATATTTAATAGATGCGCTTCTCTCACCCAAAAATTTCCGGGGTCTGCAATACAAGGCAATCCAGCTTCGGAAATTAATCCAACATCATTCCCATTTAATAAATAATCAAAAACTCTTCTATCGGTTTTATCCGGATAATTTTTATCCATCAAAACCAAACTGTTTTCTGAAAATTCTTTTTTATATCCAATGCTTCTTAAAAATCGCCTTGCACTTTTTTCATTCTCAACAATAAATAAATCTATTTGCTGAACAATATCTTTTACCTCTTGCGAAATTACATTTATACCTTCTTCACCAAGAGTTGCCGGAATTAAAAAAAATGTGCCTTTCTTCATTCAGGTGATGAAAATAACTTTAATCTTTTTATGAAAAATAAATTTCAAAAACTTCTCATTGATTTCTATTTAAGAAATGATGTAACGCAGGTTAGTAAAGATTTATTGGGAAAATTTTTAATCACAAATATTGATGGAATTAAAACAAGTGGAATGATTACTGAAGTGGAAGCATACAATGGAATAACAGATAAAGCTTCACATGCTTTTGGAGGTAGAAGAACAGCAAGAACTGAAGCTATGTATTCAACCGGAGGAGTTGCATATGTATATCTGTGTTATGGAATTCATCATCTGTTCAATGTTGTAACAAACGAAAAAAACATTCCTCATGCTGTTTTAATTCGGGCTATTGAACCGGTAAATGGAATTGATGAAATGTTGAGGAGAAGGAACATGAATACATTGCAGCCTCGTTTAACTTCAGGCCCGGGATCAATGAGCGCGGCTCTTGGAATTAAAGTTTCTGAATCCGGACTTGATTTAACAGGAAATAAAATATTTATTGAAGACAGAGGTATATTGATTGAAGAAGAAAATATTTTCAGCACAAAAAGAATTGGAGTTGATTATGCTGAAGAAGATTCCTTACTTAACTATCGATTTTATATAAAAGGAAATAAGTTTATCAGCAAACCTTAAAACTTAGGGCAATAAGTTTTACGCATTTTTTTTGACTGTACAAGGTTGTTATAAATTATTGCTAATTCAAAACCACCCTGTCCGTTTGTTGGTCGCGCCAGAGTACTGGTAGTTATATCGTAACTCACACCGGCTTTTAAACTTTTTGTAATCATTCCAATTGTAGGAATAACAGACTCGTTATAACGGGCAAATGCCCCTATATATATTACAGTTCCCACCTTTCTTTTATTTTCAGTAAAGTTTAAACCAAATGCAGCTCCACCAACAAATTCTTTCGATGGCCCTTGGTATTCATAAGAGGCAGCTGGAAACACATATACTTTATTATTAAACCCGAAAGTGGCACTTGCATGAGCTACTTTTTTTGTATAAAGTTGGTTAATTTGAAGTTTTTCTTTTAATGATTCGTTTGGCTTGTTTAAGTGAAACGCTCCTAAGCCAAATGAAATCTGCGAATATTTATTCAGCTGTCCGCTGAAAGCTACGCCCATCCCAATATCAGCATAAATAGTTGTATTAATTAAATTTTCTCCGCTATAGATATTGTTGTTAAAACCATTGTCTCTGAACTGGTTTCCGAAAAATAGTTTTGAAGGGTCTATTCCTTTTTGAGTAAAACCTCCCTGTAAACCAAAAGAAATATGGTAATTATTGGTTCCATCCAATGATTGATGATAGGCAATTGAACCCTGCACATGCATGGTTGAAAGATTTGCATCACCGGCAACATCATTTAACATTATCAGACCCAGTCCTAATGAATTTCCGCGAAATCGTCCACGCATTAATTGAAAATCGGCAAAGACATCGAAAGTTGAATACACTGAAGGTGCGGTAATGCTTGCCCATTGGCTTCTGTAGTTTGCACCCACTCTTGCAGTTCCACTCATATTTCCTGTTAAGGCAGGATCCTGTGCAAGAGGCGCATAATAAAACTGTGAAAAATGCCAATCCTGAGATTTTGCATTTAAGCTTAAAATAAAAACTAAAACTATTGAAGTAAAAATTTTCATGGGCTTACTATTGTTTGTGCAACGAAGTAAATTTGCTGAAATTGTTCGGAAAGTTATCATTTATTTTATCTGGCTACCAAATTTATTTTTTAATGCTGGATTTTTTCTCCAAACGCTAAATCACCTGCATCCCCCAAACCGGGCACAATGTACGCCATCGAATTCAGTTCTTTATCAATAGCGCCTGTCCACAAAGTATAGTTATCAATTGAATTTCTTACTTTGTCAATTCCGGATTCGCTGGCAATTACTGAAACAATGTGGGTATGCAAAGGTTTTCCAAGCTGAAAAAGTTGATTTAAAGTTTGAACCATTGAATGGCCTGTGGCCAACATAGGATCTGCAATAATCAATACTTTATTTTCAAACGAACCACTGGCCAGATATTCAAGTTTAATATCAAAAGTTCCATCATCATGATGATGTCTGTAGGCTGAAATAAAAGCATTGTCGGCCTGATCAAAATAATTTAATAAGCCATTGTGTAATGGCAATCCGGCTCGAAGTATGGTGGCTAAAACAGGTTGCTCTTTTAGTACCGAAATATTAATTTTTCCAAGAGGGGTTTGAACCTCACGCAAAGTGTATTCCAGTGTTTTACTTATTTCATATGCAGCTATTTCGCCAAAGCGCTCAATGTTTCTTCTGAAGCGAAGCCTGTCTTTCTGAACTTCAGTGTCACGGATTTCAGAGATGAATTGATTTACAAGAGAATTGTTTTTGGAAAGATTAATAATCATGTATTATTTTTTTATCCATTTGATTGGCCAAGGTAAACGATTTAATCGGATGTGCGGATAATGAATTGGGTTTCCGCCAAAACCTTTATAAAATTTGGCGATAGCAGCAATATCAGATCCTTCAAAATCAAGTGTAGCATTGGTGCCGGAGTGTTGTTTTAGAATTTCATTAATTAAAAAAAACATTGCCGATTTTTTTTTCCCTTCTGTAGTTGATGCATTGAAAAGATTAATTAAAATATTTCTTGAAGTCAGTAAAAATAAACCGGCTAATAAATTATCCGATTCA
>JAHEZG010000318.1 GCA_023251195.1 Chitinophagaceae bacterium
GGAATTTTCTTGATCATTTTTTAATTCATGTTCCATCCGTTGATTTATGGTTAGCGCCCACCGAGCCTGACATGCGCAATGGATTTATTCCCTCTACATGGTCAGAAAACGACGGCCTTTTTATAAAGAAAATTTCAGTTGGTGCTGTTACATCAGGCATTGGAAAAGTGAAACACATTCCCGCCATGACACCTGAAATGAGTCATCACAATACTTATGCAACCGTAAATTTTGACGGCAACTTCGACGAAATAAAACTTCACCTTAAACAAGATATTGCAGGGTATCATGCTTCGTTTCAACCTTATTATTCATTTCTGACCGACGATAAAAAAAAGGATATTCAAAATGCCTATTTAAAATCAATTGGTGCCGATGCTATGCTGAGCAATGTAAATATTGTTGATCATTTACTTGACACATCAAAATATCACTCAATGATTTTGGAGGCAGATATTACCATCAATTCACTGGTGGAGCACGCAGGCAATAAGTACTTATTTAAAATCGGAATTTTACTAGGCGAACAATCGCAACTATATAATGAGAAGCCCCGGTTGAATCCGATCGATATAACAAGCGAAAGTGTTTACCATCGGGAATTGGTGTTCAACATACCGGATGGTTATAAAATAGAAAATCTTAAAGATCTAAATTTAGATTTTGAAGTAACAGAAGGTGGTAAAACTGAAACTTATTTCAAGTCAAGTTATGTTGTTACAGGAAATAAAGTAACTGTTTCAATCATTGAAAACTATGGGCAGATCAACTACCCTCTTTCGAAATACGAAGAATTTAAAAAAGTAATTAATGCTGCTGCTGACTTTAACAAAGTGGTTTTGGTAATCGAAAAAAACAATTAAAATTTTAATCAACTGTTTTTTTTGCATCAAGTTGTTTGGAATGAACGATTGAATTTAAAAATTCCCTAAGCGCTGATGCAGCTTTAGCTGAAGCTCCTTTTCCCCCGAGCATTTTTTTCAATTCAATGTAATCACTCATTAAATTATTTCGGGACGGCTCATTTAGAATTAATTTTTTTAATTCTTTTTCCACTGACTGCGCATTGCATTGGTCTTGTATGAGTTCCTTTACAGCCTCGCGATTCAAAACAAGGTTTACAGGCGAAATCCATTTTACTTTCACCAGTCTTTTTGCAATTTCATAAGTAAGCCCGCTTGTTTTATAACAAACAACTTGAGGTACATTATACAGCGCCGCTTCAAGTGTGGCGGTGCCGGAATTTACAATTGCCGCCTTAGATTGTTTTAAAACCCGGTGTGTATCATCCCAAATTATTTCAATATTTTTTAAATTGAATTTCGAATATTGGTCTTTACCCAATGATGAAATTCCTGCAACTACAAATTTTTCATTTGCGAATTTTGCCGCAATACCAGAAAAAATTGTTGACATTGAATCTATTTCCTGCTTGCGGCTACCGGGCAGAAATGCAATTTTAGTTTTAGTAGTGTTCTCATTTTTATCATCATCCATTGCATCCAATAAAGGATGACCAACAAATTTCACATCGTAATTATATTTTTTATAAAAGTCAACTTCAAAAGGAAATATGCAAAGCATTAAATCAATGCATTTTTTTATTTTGAAAACTCTTTTCTCGTTCCATGCCCAAAGTTTTGGAGATATGTAATAACAAGTTTTGAAATTATTTTCTTTAGCCCACTGCGCTATGCGCAAATTGAATCCGGGGTAATCAACCAGTACTACCACATCCGGTTTAAATTTTAATATATCTGCTTTACATTTCTTAAGTAGCGAAGAAATTTTTCTTATGTTTTTTATTACTTCCCATAACCCCATAAAAGCGGTATCGCGATAATGATGAACCAACTCCGCTCCAGCTGCATGTATTCGCTCGCCACCCCATCCCCTTATTATTGCCTTAGGATCAAGTTGTGTGAGAGCTTTAATAAAATTAGATGCATGCAAGTCACCCGACGCCTCACCAGCTATAATGTAGTAACGCATGTTAGTTGCTCATTAATCCTTTATAGAAATAAATTATTATTCCAGCAACCAGTAATAAAGTTATACCGGCAATACCTTTTAAAGATTCATCTTTTTTTGCGCGAACAAATGAACCAGCCGGTAATACATTTGAAACAACACTGATGATGCATAAGAATTGTAATTTAAAAGCACCATCCGGAATCATGTTTTTTTCGAGCAGCAATGATTTTAATTCATAAAAAATTACAAAACTCATAACCGGATACAACAAACCAGTTAGTACTCCGATAATAATTTTATCTTGTCGAAACATTTTATTTCCAGAATGAATTGATACGGGCAATGGCATGATGAGCAGTTAAATCAAACTGCACCGGCACTACCGAAACAAAACCGTTTTTCAATGCCCATTCATCCGTGTCTTCGCCCGGATCGTTATTTACAAATTTACCGGTGAGCCAGTAGTATTTTCTTCCTCTGGGGTCCAATCGTTCATTGTAATCTTCTTCATACTTTGCTATTGACTGCCTGCATACTTTAATTCCCTTAATGTGTTTGTGATTAAGATCAGGAATATTAACATTTAACAATGTATTCGTAGGTAATCCATTTGCCAGTACTTTGCTCGCAATTTGTTTTGCAAATTTTTTTGGCACAGAAAAATCAGCGTCGAATGAATAATTTAAATAAGAAAATCCTATGGCCTTAATTCCTTCAATTGATGCTTCCATGGCTGCCGACATGGTGCCGCTATACAAGATGTTGATAGATGAATTACTTCCATGATTAATTCCACTTACACACAAATCAGGTTTCCGTTTCAATATTTTATTCACCGCAAGTTTAACACAATCAACAGGGGTGCCGCTGCATTGATAACTGTCTACATCCTCAAAAATTCTAACCGGCTCAATTCGAAGTGGATCATCCAGTGTTATGGCATGTCCCATTCCTGATTGTGGCGAGTCTGGAGCAACCACCACCACTTTCCCAATTTCTTTCATTGCATCAACTAACGCTTTTATGCCTGTTGAGGTAATTCCATCATCATTGGTTACAAGAATTAATGGTTTATTTATAATTGATTTGGTTTTAGTATGAATGGTCATGTGTTTTAAGTGAGGCAAATCTATATTTTTTATTCAAGCAGTAACTTTTGAAAATTATTGCAGACACTAATTATTTAAGCATATAAAAAAACCCCATTGAAAAAATTCAATGAGGTTTTATATTCAGTGAATTTTTTCTATCGCAACAAGGTTACATTTCCCTTGAAATTATGAGGGATGCCGGTAACAGCCGCTTTGCAATTAAAGACATAAACATAAACGCCAATTTCCTGTGGCTCACCTTTGAATTTTCCATTCCATCCCGGACCATAAGCATCGTTGCTTTGATAAATTAATTCTCCCCATCGATTATAAATTCTGAAATCTGCATTCTCCACAACTCCTTTTATTAAGGGATGAAAAAAATCATTAACTCCATCGCTGTTTGGTGAAAATCCGGAAGGAATATTTACTGCCGGAACAAAAATTATCCTTACAATAACAGAATCAATAGTTAAGCACCCGTTGGGAGAAATGATGGTAACATAATAAGTGGTCGTTTGGGCCGGAGTAGCAATTGGTGTTGAACTGTTTGGATCATTTAACCCGGCAGATGGCGACCACAAGAATGTACCTCCGCCTCCTTCCAATGAAACTGATAATAAAGTTGAGGTTCCATAAATAATTGTAGTGTCGCTTGGTTTTATGGTAATTGGCGGAGTATCATAAATACTTGATGTTTGAATTATAGTATCAGCGCAACCATTTGCCGTGTGCACAATCAACTGAACAGTGTAATCACCCGGAGTTGTGAAAGTGTGCGATGGGTTTTGCAAAGTTGAAGTGTCACCATCACCAAACGACCACAACCACTCGTTTATATCACCATAAGTAGAAGTTGATAAATCAAGAAAATTGATTTCTGTGTTTGGGCAGCCACCAGGTGCCACCATTGATCCGAATAAATTTGGATACACATACACTTCGGCTGTGGCAGTATCTGCGCAAATGGTTCCGGGATTAACAATGAGCGTTACTGTATAAATACCGGTATCTGAATATGTAAATGCGGGTTGAAAACTATTTGAAGTGTCAGTATCAATAGCCGGAATTCCAAAATCCCAATGATAAAATAAACCTCCAATGCTGTTGTTTTGAAAAATAAAACTAAAGCCGGTGCAATTATTTATTTGCGATGGCAATGCTGCCACTACTGTTGGTTGACAATCGACTACATTGAATTGAAAATCTCGCAAGTGTTTGCCCAGAAAAACTCCATTGCGGAATTCATTTACACAAACCCCTACTACAAATTGGCCTATTACCGTTGGAGTAATCGTTAATAAACCTGTAGCGGCATCAATATTCAATGCCGGCGAACCATCCAATGGATTTAAATAAGCATAAGGCGAAACATAAGTAAGTTGATTAATGGGAGGTGTTATAATTTCAGG
>JAHEZG010000319.1 GCA_023251195.1 Chitinophagaceae bacterium
CAGCACCGTGTAGGTAGAAATGATTTTTGATTTGCCATTGTTTAAAACAACCTTTTCTTCCATTACATTATAAATGCCGGGCAATGTTTGCCACACCGAATCACCCGAGGCATATTGAATCGTATCCATTGAAACAATAAATGATTCCGGAATATTCACCGTTTTTTTATGCTTTGGCTTGTCCACTGCCTGTATGGTTTCAATCCGGAAAACTACAGGCGCACCACATAGGGCATAACACTTTCCGGAGTCTTGCCGGCTGACTTCAATTTGACTGAAGCAGGAGTATGATAAAATAATCTGTAAACAAAAAAGAAAAGCAGCTCGCATGTGAGTTGGCAAAGAAAAAGAAAGATATCCATGAAACATTGGAGTGATATTAACCCTGAATGAAAAATCTAAAATCAAAATTCTAAAATCTAAAATCCAAACTCTTTCTTTGACCGATGCAGAAAACTGATGTGTGTATTTTAGGTGCAGGTCCCGGTGGAGCAACTGCGGCCTTGTTTCTGGCTTCAAAAGGAATTCCTTCCATACTGATTGATAAAGCAAAATTTCCACGCGATAAAATTTGCGGCGATGCACTCAGTGGCAAAGTAGTCAGCATTTTGAATAAGTTAAATCCGGAATTTGTTAATCAACTTTCATCATCCTCTATTCAGGTTGGTTCCTATGGTGTGAAATTTTTTGCCCCCAATCTGAAAAACATCCGCATCCCGTTTAAAAAAGATTATCCTGCAGTTGGCAATGCACCGGGCTTTATTTCCAAGCGAATGGACTTCGATAATTTTTTAATTGAACAGGTGAAACAGCAGCCGCTTATTCAGCTGATTGAAAACACGCAATTAAAATTTTTTAAGAAAATAAATAATGAATGGCTGGTTGGGTTGAATGAAAACGAAATACTGTTCAGCACTAAACTATTAATTGTGGCTGATGGTGCGCACAGTTCATTCGCAAGAGAGTTTGGAAAAATTGAAATCGAACTCCCACACTATTGCGCCGGCATTCGGGCCTACTATAAAAATGTAAGCGGTATGGATGAAGACAATTTTATTGAACTTCATTTTTTAGATGAATTGCTTCCGGGATATTTCTGGGTTTTTCCGTTACCGAACAAACAAGCAAATGTTGGAATAGGAATGCGCAGCGATATTGTAAGCAAGCGAAAAGCGAATCTGAAAAAATTATTACCGCTGATACTGGAGAAATATCCAACACTGAAAGAGCGATTTAAAAATGCTGAACTGATTGATGATGTGAAAGGATATGGCTTACCGCTCGGCTCGAAGAAAAGGACAATTTCGGGCGACAATTATTTATTGATTGGCGATGCTGCATCACTCATTGATCCGTTTACCGGCGAAGGAATCGGTAATGCCATGTTGAGCGGAATGGTGGCTGCTGAAATTGCTGTGAAAGCAATTGCCGAAAAAGATTTTTCAAAAACAGTATTGAAAGAATATGATGAAATAGTTTACCGCAAACTCTGGAACGAATTAAGTTTAAGTAAGCGCCTGCAAAATTTATCGAAGCACGGCTGGCTTTTTAATTTTGTAGTAAACAAAGCATCAAGAAATAAAACAGTGCAGGAAACCATCTCGTGCATGTTTAACGATTTGGATATGCGAAGCAAACTTCGCAAGCCTTCGTTTTATTTTAAGTTGTTGTTTGGGTAGTTTAATATTATAAAACATAAAAACCTGTCTCTTTCGAAACAGGTTTTAAAATAAATTCCCAACAGCCATGCCTCTCACGGTCTTGCCTTGTGCTGTGCGAGGACACAGTTGCTTTTATACTTTGTAGTTTGTTGTGTAATTCATCTACGATCTTAATGCAATACAATTTTAACTCCTTGCTTAAACCTCCCATTGCTGATATTTAAAATATAATTACCTGCTGGCAAATACTCATTAAAGCACAGCACTTCTTCATGCTTGCCTTTTGTGCGTGTTTCGTTTGTAAAAAACTGCTGCACCACTTTACCTTGAATATCAAATAACTCAATGGTAATTTGCTCATCTTTTGAAAGTGTGTATTGCAGGGTTGCTTGTGAGTGAATGGGATTAGGATAAATTAATATTGGGTTGTTTGGGTTTGATGTATCAATAACTCCAATATCTAAACCTGATAAAAAGCGCCAAACCAATTGACCAAGAGTTTCGCATACACCTGCCACTACTATTTTGCCATCTGGCTGCATGGCAGCAGCGGCAAAACCAGTTATACTATCAATTGCAATCACTATTTTTCCATTTTGACCATAGCTTGAATCAAGCGTGCCATTGGTATTGTATCTTGCCATTGCAGCATTATTATAACCAGTGGAATTATCTAAATAGGCATACCCTACTACAATTATTTTTCCATCTTGCTGAATGGTGACATCAGAAGCTTCATTCAAATTATCATAAGGAAAAAAATCTGTTTTAACTATACCGTTATTTCCAAAACTACTGTCTATGCTTCCATCAGTATTAATTCTTAACACTGCAAATTGATCCTGAGTATCAGCTGTTGCTCCGGCCATTAAAATTTTTCCATCATTTTGTAAAACAATAGAATTGCAAAAATCATACGGATGATTGATATCATTCAGAAAAGGTTCAACTTTTCCGCCATTACCAAAAGCATTGTCAAGAACTCCATTGGTATTATAACGAACCAATGCAAATTTAAAAACATATGATTGACTTATTGAATACCCACCTACCACTAATTTCCCATCATTTTGTCTCGCAACTGAAATCCCAGACGCGGCACTTTGGCCCATTAATGTTGTTGTAACACCATTAGTTCCAAATGTATTATCTAATGTGCCATTGTCATTTAATCGAGCAATTAAGATGATACTTTGAATGTTGTTAATCACAGCCGTACCTGATACCACAATTTTACCATCAGGCTGAACTAAAACTGAATACGCGTCTGAAGAAATTGTACCGGGTATGGAATAAGTTACTTTTCCACCACCACCAAATAAAAGATCTGGACTGCCATTTGTTAAATATCTGGCTATCTCAAAATCACTGTTTCCGGAACAAACAACAATTTTTCCATCCTGCTGAGTTACTACTGAACGCCCTAAATTACCAAGATTACCTATAGATAATGCCTTACCATTTGAACCAAAACTACTATCCGGTGTGCCGTTTTGTTTATATCTAGTTAAGCCACAATCTGTAATAATACTATAATATCCACATGTCAGAATTTTACCATCATCTTCAATTGCAATTGAGATTGGGCTATGAGTAGGAAAATATGGAAGTGAAGTACCGTTAATTCCGAATGTAGAATCTAATATTCCTGCTTGACCAAAACAGTCAGAAAAGCAAAAATGAATTACCAGTAAAAAAAGTATGAATAGCTTCATCTTATTGTTTTCTTACTTCATTAAAATATAATCCATTCCACAAAGCGAACACTTACCCTGTGAAGCACTTGTTTCATTCGGATGCATGGGGCAGTAGTAGGTGCCACTCGCAATTTTCTTTTTGAATGGAAAAAATTTATAGGATATACCTCCCGTAATTTGATATTGCGAAGCAATCTGTGTTCCGTTTACAAACTGATACATTGGAAGTTCATACGATGCAAAAACGCTGAGTGATTTAAAACTGTAATTAATTTGCGGCACTGCCAGCAACTTATATCCTCCGGTTGCCTTGGTATCGTAATTATAAAAACCAAACATTTCCAGATCGGGGTTTAACAATAATTGACCGGCGTGCTCGCCTTTAAACTGAAGTATCACACCAAGGTTTTTATAAATTGTTTTACTGAAAAACAAACCCGCGCTTGTGTAATTACCAGCCTTTTCTCCCAACGGGTTCCATCCTTTTTTAATGTAAATGAAATTGGAGAATATCCTGAATTTAGATTTTGTAAATCCTTTGAAAACCATGGCATAAAAAATAAAATCCTGCGCGCCGGTTGATGGTTGCACTGCCGGAGGTTTGCGCAAATAATAAACTGAGCCACTGAATGGTTCAACCTGTTTTAATGAATCATTGTAAGAGCCGATTGGAATTTTTATTCCAACGCCAACAGTTGCATCAAAATTTCCTTTGCTGCCTGCATGATGATAAACATTGTATCGCGGAAATAAAATCAGATCGCCAATGCCGTGCGATGATATGGTATCGCGCTTATCTAAACCCACCTGTGTTTTATCAATGTAATAACCCGACTCAATGGAGAAAGTAAATTTTTCGGTTACCCCATAAGCCAGTCGCGTGTAATTATACTGACTCTTGTACAGGTCTAAAAAATTAGCATCGGCAGTATCGCCATTCAAAAATTTATTGGAATAGATATATTGATAATTACTGTTCAGTTCAATTTGCTTTTCCGCCAGCACACCTTGCGATGCGCCGCCGGCAATGGGGCAACTGCTGCTGCCTGAACAACAACTCTGTGCAATCAATTTATTGTTATAAAAAAAT
>JAHEZG010000320.1 GCA_023251195.1 Chitinophagaceae bacterium
TGAAGTTGCAGTGCAACCGTTCGCATCAGTTACAATTACAGAATAGCTGTTAGCTGTTAGCGATGAGATGTTAGCTGTAGTTGCGCCATTGCTCCATGCATAAGTGAATGGTGATGTTCCACCTGTTACACTTGATGTTGCTGTTCCACTATTTCCACCAAAACAAATTGCATTGGTTGATGAAGCAGATACTGAAATCGAAGTTGTATTTGTTATTGATGTTGAAGTAGTATTCGTACAACCATTAGCATCTGTAACTGTGAGTGAATAGGTTCCTGCAACAAGTGATGAACGATTTACAGTCGTTGACCCATTGTTCCATAAATAATTAAATGGTGAACTTCCTCCTGTGAGAGTTGAATTCACACTTCCGTTTGACACACCATTGCATGAAGGATTAACTGATATTAATGATAAACTTAGTGTAGCTGGTTGAGTGATTGTAAAAGTTGAAGTTGTTGAACAAACTCCTGCTGTAACGGTTACAGAATAACTGTTTGGAATCAAGCCGGAAATATTAGAAGTGGTCGCTCCATTACTCCATGAATATGAATACGGAGATTGCCCTCCTGTAACTGTCAGACTTATTGAGCCATTGCCATTTCCATTGCAGTTTACATTTGTTTGGAGAGGTGAAACATTTAAAGCAGGGATTACTGTAATGGTTGTGGAAGCAGTATCAGTTGCATTGTTACAGGGATTGGTAACTGTAACTCTATAATTAGTTGTTGCAATTGGTGCAACGGTAATTGAGTTTGTGGTTGCACCGGTACTCCATAAATAAGTATATGGCAAGCTTTGATTTCCGGATGCTGAAATAGTAACTGATGTACTTTGCCCCTGACAAATTGTTTGACCAGAAGAAATCACAGCATTGAAATTAGAATTGTCAGCTATAATCAGATTTGCCTGGGGAATATTATTGCAATTGCAATAAGACAACAACTTAACTTTTACGAACTCAGTTGACTCAACATTTGCGTCAAGTATTGTATGAATCGGAAGGGTAACACTAGTTTGACCAGCAGGTATTGTCACGACATTTGTAATGGTTGAATAATCAGTTCCGTTAGTCGCAGTTCCTAAAACCTGGTAATAAATATTTACATCCTGCAGATCAACACCATCGTTATTAGTGAAAGTAAAATACCCATCGCATCCTTCATATACGGTTGAACCGCTTTGGCCTGTGGCGCTTACTGTAATGTTATGACCGGCGCTGAAACTCTGTGCTTTCAAAAATACACCGGAGTCATAAAGTCCATCTCCAACATCGGCAACAACAATTTTAATGTGATAAGTTTCGCATGGAGTGCATCTGATTACACATTGCATTGGAACTGTGTAACCATCGTACTGACATGAAACTCCACCTGTATTGCTCACATAATACTGCGGATAAATAGTTGCACAACTTCCTGAATTATTAATGTTATCAATAGCAATCGGGGTTGTAGTCCCTGGAATAAGAGCGACATTTTGCGCACCTACATATCCGGTTCCTGTTACGAAAAATCCAAATGCATCATTGTATCCCTGACAAATCCATTCCGGATATTCCTCTGAAGCAAAAACAAAAGTGAAGGTTACAGAATCATTTTTAGGTACAAAGTCAAATTCGATACTCGATGCATCCTGAGTAACTACACCAACAGATGCAGTTAAGTTTACATCGCCAGGTTGGCTATGGTCAATAGTAGCATTAGCTTGATTGTTAGGACCGGGCACATTAAATATACTTCCTGAAGTCAAAACAATTCCACTATCAATTCCAATTGAGCTACCGTTTGAAAAGAACCCCATCATATCATCCATTCCATGAAATTGAATATTTGTTGCTGTTAAGCAATCACCCATAAAAACATTAGTAATAAGTTGATTTTGTGTGTAGGTCGTATTATTAACTTTAATTGGTGAGGCAGTACACGACAGAGTTGCCTGAAAACCATTACTGGTGGTTGAAGCATCCGAAGTAAATTTAAATGTGAGACAAGTTCCACTTGAGGTAAGACTTGGTGGATATGTTAAAGATCCTGAATAGGTTCCCATTAAAGGGGCAGAAGTTGAACTTCCATCATATACATATAAAAAATCTTTGTTTGCTTGGGTTTTCAGCATGGAGAATAACGCAGTTATATGCGTGCCATTGCTGCTGCAAATTGTATAGGTATAATTTGCGTTGTTTGGATAGTTTGAATTTCCGCCAGGGTCTAAAAAAGTACCTGAACAGGTTGAAACTGAACCATTCGTCATTGTGTAAGTCTGCGCGCTCACTGATTTAACTTCTGTTAAAACAATTAGCAGTAATACTGAGCGCAAAACGACTTTGTAGAGGAAAGTCTTAAGCATTGTGGTGTTTTTTAGGTTGACAAAAGGCCTTTTTCTGTGGTTTTAGCCTTTAAATCGCACACCATTACTGTCACAAATCGAAATTGTTTCAAGTTAACGGTGAAGGAATAAAATCTTTGACCTTCAAAGCGGAAAACAATAGCTTACTTTCGCCAAAAATTTAGTAATGTCATCGTTTAAAGATTTAGGATTAAACGCTCAGCTTTTACAAGCCATTGAAGCGCTCGGGTTTACAGAACCTACACCAATACAGGAAAAAGCAATACCAGTGCTGGTTGCAGGCACCAAGGATTTTTTAGGACTTGCACAAACCGGGACCGGAAAAACAGCGGCCTTTGGATTTCCGCTTTTACAGTTAATTGATCACGACAGAAAAACTCCTCAGGCGTTGGTGGTTTGTCCTACGCGTGAACTTTGTATGCAAATTGTAAAAGACATTCAGAGTTATAAAAAATTCAGCGCTCAGGTATTTGTACAGGCTGTTTATGGCGGAGCAAGTATTGTTGATCAGATAAAAAGTATTAAGAAAGGTGTGCAGATTGTAGTTGCCACTCCAGGTCGGTTGATTGATTTGATTGAACGCAAAGCAATCAACCTGCAACAGATAAAATATGTAGTGCTGGATGAAGCCGATGAAATGCTGAACATGGGTTTTGAAGAAGATATTGAATTCGTGTGTAAGCAAACCATCAATCGCGATAGCATGTGGATGTTCAGTGCCACTATGCCTCCTGAAATCAGAAAAGTAAGTAACAAGTACATGAAAAATCCGGTGGAGATTTCTGTTGGAAAAGTGAACAGTGGAAATAAAAATATTGATCACCAATACTACTTAACTGCCAACCAGAATCGTTATGAAACTTTAAAACGGATCATTGACTTTCATCCCGGCATTTACGGTTTGATTTTCACACGCACAAAAATTGACGCACAGAATATTTCTGAAAAATTAACGCGCGAAGGATACAACATTGATGCATTGCATGGCGATTTGTCGCAAGGACAACGCGATAAAGTAATGGGCGCTTTCCGTAATAAATCATTGCAATTGTTAATCGCAACTGATGTGGCTGCACGCGGTATTGATGTAAAAGACATCACACATGTAATTAATTTTGAATTGCCTGATGAATCAGAAGTATATACCCACCGGAGCGGAAGAACCGGTCGTGCAGGTAAAACCGGAATTTGTTTAAGCATTATTACCAAGCGCGATTTATATAAACTGAAGACCATTGAAAAGTTAGCTCAATCTCCTTTTCATAAACTGGAAATTCCATCCGGTAAGGATGTTTGTCGCAAACAGTTTTTTTATGGAATGGAAAAATTATTGAACACCGATATTTCTCATGGTGATTATGAAAATTATTTGCCCATGCTTCAGGAAAAATTTGCTGATATGAGTAAAGAAGAAGTATTGACTCGAGTGGCTGCACTTGAATTTGATCGTTTCCTGAAATATTATGAGCACGCCGAAGATCTGAACCTTCGTGAAATGGAAAGAAGTACATCAAGAGAAAGATTCAGCACACGCGATGGCGACCGTGGAAGAGATGGTGAACGGTCAAGAGATTCAGGAAGAAGAGGTGATCGTGATGATCGTGAAGGCAGTAGAAAAAAAGAATACAATCCCGATGGTGATTATGCTAAACTGTTTGTCAATATCGGAACCAAGGATGGTTTTTACAAAGCAAGTTTTCTTCAGTTTATTTTAGACATGAGCGATTTAAAAAAAGAAGTGCTTGGAAAAATTGATTTGAAAGATGCTAACTCGTTTGTTGAAATTGATAAAGCTTCAGTCAACAAAATGATAAAAGCTATTGATGGAAAAAGTTTTAAAGGAAGAAAGATTCGCATGAATGAAATGAAGTAATACTTCGACTAATTCAGTATGACAAAGGCGAATTTTTTCCATAAGTAAAACTATAAAAACAAAATCCAGACTCAAGTGAAATTAAGTATTGTAATGCCTGCTTATAATGAAGAAGGAAGTATTACTGAAACAGTTACTACATTGTACAATACTTTATTGAAGTATAAACTTGATCATGAGATAGTGG
>JAHEZG010000321.1 GCA_023251195.1 Chitinophagaceae bacterium
CCACTTTAAAAAACCCCTGCTTGGTTTTATCGCCGAGCCAGTTGTTGTCGACGAGCTTTTGAACGAAGGCAGGAATGTGAAAGAGTTCGCGCGCTTCGTCAGCGGGGCAACTCTGATAAACAAAGTTCGCGACCTTGACGAGCGTGTCAATGCCAATGACATCAGCAGTGCGGAAGGTTGCTGACTTCGGGCGACCAATGGCGGGACCGGTGAGTTTATCAATTTCGTCAATGGTGAAATTCATTTTCTCCATCAAATGAAAAATGCTCATCACTCCATACACACCAACGCGGTTCGCAATGAATGCCGGAGTGTCTTTACACAAAACGGTTTGCTTGCCGAGAAACAAATCGCCGTAGCTCATTAAGAAATCAATCACACTTTTATCAGTATCAGGAGTGGGAATGATTTCGAGCAGTCGTAAATAGCGTGGCGGATTGAAGAAGTGTGTGCCGCAGAAATGTTTTTTGAAATCATCGCTTCGTCCTTCACTCATCAGGTGAATGGGAATGGAGGAGGTGTTGGAGGTGATGAGTGTTCCGGGCTTGCGGTATTTTTCTACTTCTTCGAAAATCTTTTTCTTGATGTCGAGATTTTCGACCACCACTTCCATCACCCAATCGAAGGAAGAAATTTCTTTCAGGTTATCAGTGAAATTTCCGGTGCGAATTCGAGATGCAAATTCTTTTTTAAAAATGGGAGAAGGATTGCTTTTCAAAGTTGATTGCAAAGCAGCATTTACAATTCTGTTTTTTACGGCGGGATGTTCGAGGGTTAATTTTTTTGCTTCTTCTTCAGGAGTTAATTCCTTCGGAACAATATCCATCAACAACACTTGCACTCCGATGTTTGCGAAGTGGCATGCGATGCGCGAGCCCATGACACCGCTTCCTAAAATGGCTATGCTTTTTATAGTTCTGTTCATGATTTTCTTTTAGCAGTTTCAATCAAAAAATGGAACGCAGATTTTTATGATCATTATGATTTGTTAAGATTTTGGAAATCATAATTGATCTGCTCAATCATAATAATCTGCGTTCCATTGTATTCATCATCAAATTAATTTTCCGCGTACATCGCTTCAATTTCTTTCTCAAATTTTTTCTCAATAATTTTCCTTTTCAATTTTAATGTGGGTGTTAATTCTCCATCTGCTATGGTCCATTCATTCGGTACAAGAGTAAATTTCTTTATCTGTTCGCTGTGACCGAAGAGTTTATTGTTTTCCTCCACTAACAGTTCAAATTTTTTCTTCACTGCTTCATTGCGAATCATCTCGCTGGTGTTCGTGAAATTAATTCCGTGCTGTGTACACCATACTTTTAAATTGTTGGCAGAAGGAACAATTAAAGCAGCAGGGAATTTTCTTGAAGCGCCAACAACCATCATTTGTTCAATCAGTAATTCTTCCTTGAATTTATTTTCAATCGGTTGGGGCGCTACATATTTTCCGCCTGAAGTTTTGAAGAGTTCTTTTTTTCGGTCTGTGATTTTCAGAAACTTATTCTGCACCATTTCACCAATGTCGCCGGTGTGCAGCCAGCCATCTTTATCAATTACTTCAGCAGTTAAATCAGGTCGCTTGTAATATCCTTTCATCACAATTGCACCGCGACAAAGTATTTCTCCATCTTCCGCAATCTTCACTTCCACTCCCGGAATAACAGGACCAACACAGCCGATAATATTTTCGTCCAGGTTATAACGACTGACTGAAATTGCCGGTGAAGTTTCAGTCAAACCATAACCCTCCATAATTACAATATGCGCTGAAGTAAAAATGCGTGAGAGTTTTTGCTGCATGGGTGCTGCTCCTGTTACCACACATTTTAATTTACCGCCGAGAGCTGCGCGCCATTTGCTGAACACGAGTTTGTTTGCAATCGCTAATTGTATGGTGTAAAAAATTCCGTTCGATTTTTGATTGTCCCATCTTTCACCGAGCGATAATGCCCAGAAAAAAAGTGCGCGCTTGATTCCCGTTTGTTCTTGTCCTTTCGATAGAATTCTTTCATAAACTTTTTCTAATAATCGCGGAACGCAAGTCATCATTTGCGGTTTCACTTCGCGCAAATTATCACCGATGGTATCCATACTCTCCGCATAAAAAATGGAAACTCCATAACAGAGATACAGGTATGAAATCATTTTTTCGAATGAGTGATTCAGTGGTAAAAAACTTAATGCGCAATCTTTTTCGCCAACGGGCATTAATGGTTTTGCAGCAATTAAATCAGCCAAAATATTCGCGTGGGATAGCATCACTCCCTTTGGAAAACCGGTAGTGCCGCTTGTGTAAATGATAGTTGAAACATCATCGGAACTAATACTGTTTTTTATTTTTTCCAATTCTGTTACACTTCCGTTTTGGCTTCGCTCCATGAATTCAGAAAAGTGTGAAGCGCCTTTCACCTTATTGAAAGTGAACACTTCTTTCAATGAAGGTATTCTGCTTTTTATATTCTGAATTTTCTGAAACAACTCTTCACTACTGACAAAAACCATTTTCACTTCTGCGTCATTGAAAATGAAAACATAATCTTCCTCAGCACTGGTCGGATACACGGGAACATTCACTGCCCCTACCTGCATTATTCCGAAGTCAACAAAATTCCATTCGGGGCGGTTGTTGCTGATGATGGAAATTTTATCATCTTTTTTTATTCCTGAAGCGAGCAGTGCTAAACTTACTTTGTTGATGTTATCAATGCATTCATCAATGGAATGGCTGATCCACTTACCGTTTATTTTTTCGTTGAGCGCATCACTTTTCGGATAATTTTTTTTCTGGTAATCGGGAATGTCAAATATTCTTTTCAGTTCCATGTGTGAATCATTTATCGCTTCTAAAAATATAGATTAATGCTCCGCGAAGAAATGATTTGAAAAAAGATATTGACAAATTTTTTTCTACAATCCAAAAACAAAACCTGCACGGATGACCGGAACACCATAATAAGGTGAATAAGGATTTTGTAAAACATCGTACAATACTTGTATTGAAAATCCGGATCCCCCTTCACCAAATCGCTGAAAATATCCTCCTCCTAATAGCAAGGAACCAACGGTGATTCTGCTTTCTTTAAATCCGCCATTATTCGGAAGATAAATAAGTGCTGCATAATTATTCAATTCGTATTCACCACTTAGAAATACATTATCAAGAATAAAATAGCGTGTAAAAAAACTTCCTCCCAAAATATGAGTTTGGTAATCAGGAGTGGAATACTGCCCGTTGCTTGTATATTTATAATGTATGTAAGTGTATTTCGGATTAATACCAACAGACAAACGATCAGTGATTCGATAACCCATGAGCGGGGCTACTTCAACATAAGTTACACTTCCGAAACTCAGGCCGCCTGTGCCTCCAAGGTAAAATCGTTCTCTGGCCAACCACGGAGTTTCTTTTAAACTGTTATTGCTTTCACTTTGAGCAATGCACTTCGACAAACTCAGTGTGACAATTAATGATAAGAGGAAAAGAAAAATTATTTTTTTCATTATGCGAATTTAGTCTTCAAATATTTTTCCGGGATTCATTATTCCTTTTGGGTCGAAAACTTTTTTGATGTCCTTCATCAGTTGCAGTTGTGTTTTGTTGAAAGCAATTTCCATATAAGGTTTCTGCACTAACCCAATTCCGTGTTCGCCCGAAAGTGTTCCGCCAAGTTCAATCACGAGTTTAAAAATTTCGCGAATGCCTTCGGTGATTTTGTTATTCCATTCATCATCAGTCAATGTTCCTTTAATAATATTGACATGCAAATTACCATCACCTGCGTGACCATAGCAAACTGATTTGAATCCGAAATTTTTGCTGATGGTTTTTACTCCTTTTAATAGCTGTGGCAATTTAGCACGAGGTACAACGGTATCTTCTTCTTTATAAATGGAATTAATTTTCACTGCTTCGGCAACACTTCTGCGCAGTTTCCACAAATCTGATTTTTGTTGCGCGGTATCAGCAAATAAAATTTCACCGCAATTGAACTGTTGTAACACTTCCGAAATTTTTTCTGCATCGCGGTACAAAGCTTCCATATCATTTCCATCTACTTCAATTAACAGGTGCGCTTCAATGTTTTCCTGCATTGGCAAATTTGTTTCACCAATGTGTTTTGCCGCCCAGTCAATTGCATCGCGCTCCATGAACTCCAAACCAGATGGAGAAACACCGGCTCTGAATATCGCATTCACTGCTTCACAGGCCTTTTCCGCTGAGGAAAATGGCGCGAGCATCAATACATCATTAGTTGGATGCGGAATTAATCGCAAAACAATTTTTGTAACAATTCCGAGAGTGCCTTCACTGCCAACAATCAGTTGTGTGAGATTATATCCTGTGGCATTCTTTAACACATTTGCTCCGGTCCAGATGATTTCTCCATTCGGTAAAAC
>JAHEZG010000322.1 GCA_023251195.1 Chitinophagaceae bacterium
AAAACCAAGTATGTAAGCAGTTCCCAATCCAGATTTTCCGGTGCGCTCCACTAAAAATAATCTGCCTGAAAATTGTGACTGTAAATTTTTAACAATCGAAGCTGTTCCATCGGGTGAGCCATCGTCAATGATTAATAAATGCACATCGGGTGAAAGAGAAAATACTTCGCTCACCATGCGTGCAATATTTTCTTTCTCGTTATAAGTAGGAATAATTACGAGACTATCTTTCAATTTAATTTATTGTTTTATTTCCTTAATGGTGGGGTGAATTTATATACGCTCTTTTATTGCTTTAATTTTTTCTTTGAAGTCGAGAGGGAAATCGCTCTTCATGATCCAATCATAATAATTGGGTTCCTTTTTAAAAACTTCTTTCACCGGCACACCTTTATGTTTTCCGAAATTGAATGTTTCAATGCCTTTGTTGAAATACATTTTACGACCCATGTCAACAAAGTCGCCATCCTTGGTGAACTTGTGCAAGAAGTCAATGTCGTTTTTTATTTTATCACTGTAACGGTCGAGTTGCGATTCAAGTATTTGAAAAGTTGCGCGGGTATCAGCCAATGCACTGTGAGCATTATCCAGATTTTTCTCGCAATAATATTTATAAGCTGCTGAAAGGTTGCGCGGTTCCATCAAATGAAATATGCGTTGCACATCCACCATTCTGCGCCCTGTATTATCAAAAACAAATCCTGCACGACCAAACTCTTCAGTCATAAATGGAAAATCAAAACGGCTGCTGTTGTATCCGCTCCAATCGCTGTCATTAATAATATCAAAATATTTTTGCGCAACTTGCGGAAACGAAGGACAATCCTTAACTGCCTCATTGGTGATTCCGTGAATGGCAACTACTTCAGCAGGAATCGGCATCAGTGGATTTATGCGCTCGCAATATTCCAGCACTTCACCCGATGGCATCACTTTTACAACAGCAATTTCAACAATACGGTCTTTTGAAAAATCCATACCGGTAGTTTCCAAATCAATAAAAGCGAGGGGCTTTGTTAAATTTAAATTCATAATTTTTTTGCGAACGCAAACCTAAACGAATTTGCTTTATAGCTGAACTGTTAAATATTTTTAAACAGGGAATGTTGAAAGAAAAATTACGCAGTCTGATTTAACACAAACTGAATCATATTCGGCAGATTCATTCCATCAAAAGTTCCGCTGCTCATCAACAACAATACTGAATTAGTGAATGTCTGCTGATGAAGAAAATTTTCAATCTCATCCCTCTTATTCAGCACAACTAAATCATCATGCCCGAATAAATTCTTTACTTCTTCATTGGTGATTTTCTCCAATCGCTTTAATTCAATAGTGTGCGGATTAAAAAAAACAACTTTTACATCAGCACCATCCATACAGTTTTTATATTCAGCAATGAATTCCTTATTCAAACTGCTGTAAGTGTGCAATTCCATACAAGCAATAATTTTTCTTCCATCAAATTATTCCTTCACTGCCGAAATAGTTGCTTTCAATTTTGAAGGGGAGTGGGCAAAATCTTTAAAAACTGTAACCTGATTATTACTTGCAATTTTCTCTAAACGATTAGCAGCGCCGTTGAAAGTTTTAATCGCTGAAAAAAATTCTGTTTCTGTTACGCCTAACTGTTTGCAAACTTCAAATGCCCCTGCCATGTTCGATAAATTGTGTTTGCCAAAAACCTGCAACGAGGTTTTAATCCCATTTTGTAAATAATAAGTGGTTCCATTTTCAATAACATATTGTGGAGTCATATAAGGAATTTTCATTGAAGCGGAAGTAGTTTTATCAACCACTTTTTTCACTTCACCATCTTCAATATTGTATATGATTTTTCCATCTGAAGGAACCATATCCAGAAAAAACTGAAACTGCTCGCAATAATTTTCAAAAGTCGGAAATACATTTATATGATCCCAGGCAATGCCGCTTACAAAAGCAATGTCGGGTTTGTATAATAAAAATTTAGGAGTTTTGTTAAGCGCTGAGTCAGGATATTCATCACCTTCTAAAATAATAACAGGAGCAGAGTCAGTCAGTTTTACCATCAATTCAAACCCTTCGAGTTTCGACCCCACCATGTAATCGAAATCTTTTCCGGTTGCTTTTAGCACATGCATTATCATTGAAGTGATTGTGGTTTTTCCATGACTGCCACCAATTACAACTCGTTTTTTATTCTTGCTTTGTTCGTAGATGTATTCAGGGAACGAATAAATTTTCAACCCCAATGTTTTTGCTTTTGCAAGTTCAGGATTATCTGCATGCGCGTGCATTCCTAATATCACAGCATTCAATTCAGCATTTATTTTCTCCGGAAACCAGCCGAATTTTTCAGGAATGATACCAGCTTTTTTTAATCTTGAGAGAGCTGGGTCAAAGATTTCGTCGTCTGAACCTGTTACTTTATGTCCTTGTGTGTGAAGTGCCAATGCTAAATTGTGCATTACTGCTCCTCCAATTGCAATAAAATGTATGTACATTCGTTGAACCTTTAAAGAAATTTAAGCGTAGAAAGTAAGAATAAGAAAAACACCAATTGTTATGAAGCATCAAATCTTAAAAGTTAAAACTGTAATCTTGTTAGTAGTTTTAACAGTGGGAGTGTTGGCATTATCATCTTGTGGCCGTCGGAGTGGTTGTCCAGGTATGATTTCAAAGTCGCAACCGATTGAAAAAATGGTTCGCTCCTGAGCTAAAAAGAAATCAATTTTTAATAAAATTTTTGAAGTCTCGGTTTGTAAATCAAATCGGGACTTCTTCATTTAATTTTGAAATCAAAATTTTAAGTAAATTTTAAAATCATGCATATTGATATCAGGTCCATCGCAACTATTACCATGGTGTTGTTTGCAGTAATTGATGTTATTGGTTCACTTCCCATCATTGTTGATTTAAGGAGTAAGGTTGGCGAAATTCATCCGCTTCGAATCACCATTGTTTCAGGTTCCATTATGATCGTTTTTTTATTTCTTGGAAATTCAATCCTTGACTTAATAGGGATTGATATTGAATCATTCGCCATTGCAGGTTCATTTATACTTTTAATACTTGCTTTCGAAATGATTTTAGGATGGAAATTCAGTAAGGATGAATCACCAAAAACAGCTTCAATTGTTCCAATTGCTTTCCCATTAATTGCAGGAGCCGGAACACTTACAACCTTGCTTTCTCTCCGTGCAGAATACAAGCATGTTGAAAACATCATCATTGCCATTCTTATTAATTTATTTTTTGTTTATGTGGTTCTTCGCAATGTTTATCGATTGGAAAAAATCCTTGGGCCAAGTGGAATTTCTATTTTAAGAAAAGTATTCGGAGTTATTTTATTAGCCCTTGCAGTAAAATTGTTTAAGACCAATACCTGATTATAAGGTAAGCAAGCATGGGTTTTACCTTTAAAAAAAATAAAGGAACTTTTGAAATTTTGAATCGTATCACTTCACCGATTCAGCATTTTAAACACCTTGCGCATGAGAAGAATTCGACTCCTTTTTCTAATAAAAACCAGGCAATCACTCCGCCAAAGAACAATGCGGGCATTAATGGTTGGAACATTTTGCCTCGCTTTAATAGCAGGTTTGGTGGTTTTTATATTTCAATTTTCTCGGTCGCCAAATATGCTTGCTTCTGGAAACGATGTAACTTTTCGTTCATATCAGGGATTGAGTTTTCAAAAATTAATAAGAACTGAAGATGGTAACACAGTGGTTTCTGATGGAAAGAATTTTATAAAATCTGATTCTGCCGGAAATATTATCTGGTCAAGAGGCATTACACAAACAACCAATTTAATTATTTCCGGTCTTTGTGAAACATCGAATGGTGATATTGTTGCTGCTTGTCAGTCAACTGATACCAGCGGAGGTGTGGCGCAAATTGCATTGATAAGAATGTCGGCTGATGGCTCATTGGAATGGTTTAAGTTTTTGCATAAACTAGGTTCTGATTTTATTTATGGTATTGCTGCCGACAATGACAATGGAGTAATATTAACCGGAGGTGGTTGCTCAACCAATCATTTAATATTGAAAGCCGATGCACAAGGTAATTTATTGTGGATGAAAGATTTTTCGCTCAATGGTTCAACCGGATCAGCCAATAAAATAATAGTGAATTCGGATGGAAGCATGTTTGTATCAGGAAGATTGAATGACGGAAGTTCAAATTATATTTCATTGTTCATGACTGATGCCAGTGGAAATATTCAATGGGGGAAAAAGTTTTCTGATCAGCAACAACCCGTAATTAAATCGTTCGTGAGAACATCAGATAACAGTTTAATTATTGGCGGAACATACATTGGAGGTGCTTCGGCATCTAACAATCCGTTTTTATTAAAGACAGATTTGAATGGAAATTTATTATGGTTTAAAAGATATGGAACAAATGGAAT
>JAHEZG010000038.1 GCA_023251195.1 Chitinophagaceae bacterium
AATCTGTTACGACACAATGCTTCAGAACTGTCAGCGCAAAAACAGCAACAACTTTGCTCTGCTCCGAATAATGCATGAATGGTTTACAGATTGCTTCTGATTGAATACAATCATCGCAATGACAAAGTGAATGCGGATTGATTGGGTTATTCCCTCACAAATTTTTTGCAGCATATTTTTTTGTTGTTGGAAACTGTGAGCATATAAATGCCGGAACGCAAATCGGAAATATTGATGGTGTGATTTGGTTCGTTGCTCACGCTTAAATTTTTTACTTGCTGGCCGAGCAAATTGAAAATTTTAATTTGATTTTCTTCGGGTGAAAGATTGGAGATTTTTATTTCGTTGGTGGCTGGGTTGGGATAAATATTTAATGCAGAAACTTTTTGTTTTACTTCAACTATTGCTGTTGTGTCTTGAATTATTGTTGGGTTGTACCGCGCAATGAATCCGGCATTAGTTATTGAATCAATTATTTCAAAAACTCCTCCTGCATATAAATCATTATTGAATACTTCCAATGCAAGAACATCACCTGTTGGTCCAGTTCCGGTTGACAACCAAACAGAATCATCATAACAAGTAACTCTATCCCAAACCCAATTACCCAAACTACTTCCATCAGAACCGAAGTATAATTTATTGCCATGAACTTTTAAAGCATAAACACCGCTTGCACTTACACCTGTTGCACTCCATGTTGTGTCGTTCCACATTCCTAATCCATTAGCAAAGTATCCATCTGAAACACTAAAATAACCACCTGCATAAAGTTTGTTTTTATAAGATGCAAGAGAATATAAAATACAATCAAATTGACCGCTGAAACCAATTCCATTTCCCACCGCACTCCAACTTGTATCATTCCAGCAAGCAATGTTTTTGCAATAAGTGCCGCCTGCATTTTCAAATATTCCGGCTGCATATAGTTTGTTGTGATGAACACATAAGGAATGAACTTCAGGAACTGCGCCTCCACTAATGCCTGTGCCTACTTGTTGCCATTGAGTTCCGTCAAATTTTGCAATGCGCGAAATTGATGGGCTGCTGGCATCGACAAAATATCCTGTATCACATTTTGTAAAGGCACCTCCAACATATAGCGTGTCATTATAAAAGCAAATTGAATTGAGTGAGTTATTAAATGTTCCAAAATTATTAAACTCAAAAGTGTTTACATCAAATCTTAATACACCATAAATATCAGATGCATTATTGGATACACATAGATAAATTTCAGAGCCATGTAAAACCATTGAAGTAATAACTTGTCCGAAACCATTTCCTGAAAATGTTCCGTGATGAAGGATGACCTGATTCCAATTTGTTCCATCCCATCGGGCAATATTTGAAGCAATAATATTTCCGGTATCAGCATGACATTGATTGAAATAACCACCAGCATACAGCACATGATTTATAGTATCAGTACATAACGAACAAACTTTATTGTTCTGCGCATCATTTCCACTTAATCCTCCTTGCAATGGAAACCATTGCTGTGCACTGCATATTTCAAAACCGAATAAAAATAAAAGCAACAGAATTTTTTTCACGCCACTAAATTAAACCTCTGCTTCAATTGTGAATGCATTGTTCAAAACCCTGCGCTGTTTCATTTTCGTTGAGCGCAGCAATTAGTATCAACTAAATTATTCGGGACAATATTTTTCCAAATAAATTTTTGGTTTTACAATTTTTGTTCGCTTGTAAACCTGCATCGTAAAATCATTGGTGTTTCCGGTAATCAGAAAATGTGCTTTGCTTGTTTCTGCCAGTTCAAGAAATTTATTGTCACTATGGTCGCGAATAATTCTGAGTTTTCTTTTTGGCTGAAACTTATTTGCGTTCAATTCAATATCGGCAAGCAGTGCTTCTGCATTTTTTAAAAAGTCAGCGTACTGCGCAAATTTTTTTCTGTTCAGCACTTCATAATATTCAGCAAGCACTTCATCAGAAACGCACAACTCAATTTTTTGCTCTAATAAAAATTCATTGACAATCCGGTACGGATGGCTTCGCTGTATGAGCGATGAAACCAATACATTGGTATCAAGAACGACTCTTTGCATTTTTTCTCACAGCATTTACTTCCTTCGATATTTCTTCCATACTCATTTTTGAGAGACCATATTTTTCAGAAAGTGCAATGCCTTTGTCAAGAGTTTGCTTTGTCAATTCCTTGCTCACTAATTCTACAAAATCAGAAAAAGAAAGTTTGTCTTTCTTCAATCCAAATTTGTTGAACTCAATATCAGAAATGGAAACATTCAGTGTGCGCATAGTTATTTTTTCTTTTTCAATACAAAAGTATTCATAAACAGAATGAAGACCAACAATTTCAATATGTGAACCCATTGTTCAAAACCCCGCGCCCTTTCATTTTCATTGAGCGCAGCAATTAGTATCAACTAAATTCGCACACTGTTTTTCAGATACACCGAAACAGTTTTTAAAAATTTTATGTCAGATATCATTTCGCTTTTACCCGATTCCATTGCCAACCAGATTGCCGCCGGTGAGGTGATACAGCGCCCCGCAAGCGCCGTGAAGGAAATGATGGAGAACAGTATTGATGCCGATGCCACTGAAATAAAACTCATCATTCGCGATGCGGGCAAGAGCCTGATTCAGGTAATTGACAATGGAAAAGGAATGAGCGACACCGATGCGCGCATGAGTTTTGAGCGACACGCTACTTCCAAAATAAAAAATATTGACGACCTGTTTCACATCCGCACCATGGGTTTTCGCGGCGAAGCATTAGCGAGTATCGCTGCTATTGCACAGGTGGAATTGAAAACAAGATTGCGCGGCGAAGCAGTGGGAACCGAATTGCTGATTGAAGGCAGTGAAGTATTGAAGCAGGAAACGGTAAGTTGTGCTGAAGGCGCTTCGCTCTCAGTGAAAAATCTTTTTTACAATGTGCCGGCGCGTCGTAATTTTTTAAAGAGCAATCCGGTTGAAACAAAACACATCATTGACGAATTCACGCGCATTGCACTCGCGCATCCCGAAATAAATTTTCAGTTGCATCACAACGGAGTGGAAGTGTATCATCTGAATGCAGGCAATCTTCGTCAGCGCATTGTGGGTTTGTTCGGGCATAATTACAACGAGCGATTGGTGCCGGTGGAAGAGCAAACCACGGTTACAAATATCATTGGCTTCATTGGTAAACCCGATGCAGCGAAGAAAACACGCGGCGAACAATTTTTTTTCGTGAACAACCGCTTCATCAAAAGTGCATACCTGAATCATGCGGTGAGCGCTGCGTTTGATGAACTGCTGCCACGCGAATCGTTTGCGTTTTATGTTTTGTTCTTAGACATTGACCCGTCACGCATTGACATTAATGTACACCCGACCAAGCAGGAAATAAAATTTGAAGATGAGCGCATCATTTACACTTTCATTCTCTCCGCCATCAAGCGCGCACTCGGAAAATATTCGGTGTCGCCTTCACTGGATTTTAATGATGAGCATCGCATGAGTCACAACATCAGTTTCTCGCGACCGAATAAAGAAATGATTGACGAACCAAATCCGAAACTGAATCCTGACTACTCGCCTTATCCGCAACAAAAAGATGCGCGCACATTATCGAACGAGCGCAACTGGAAAGAGCTGTATGCTGACACGCGCAAGGGAGAAGATGTGGCAATCGCACCTGTAACAGATTCAGATTTTGCTTCTGCAACTTTCACCATTCCGAGCCGGTGGGAAACAGTTCCTGAAGAACAGACACTGCTTTCGTCAGAAGAAAAAATTCATGTGCCGGTGCAGTTGCACGACAAGTATATTTTATCGGCAATTAAATCCGGTTTCATTTTAGTGGAACAACATGCAGCGCACGAGCGTGTGTTGTTTGAGCGCTACTTAAAACAATTGAACGATAATGTTCCGGCATCGCAGCGACAATTGTTCCCGCAAACATTGCATCTCACTGCGCCAGATTTTGAAATTGCGAAAGAGATTTTGCAGGAAGTGCGCGCACTTGGTTTTGATGTGCAGGAATTTGGCAATACTGATTTGGTGATTCACGGAACTCCTTCCGACATTACTGATAAAGATCCATCGAAATTGCTCGAAGAATTAATTGAAGGTTACAAGCAAAGCATGCAATCGCCGAAGCTGAACAAACGCGAAGAGGTTGCACTGCAACTGGCAAAACAAGCGGCCATAAAAAACGGAGCGCGACTCACCGAGCGTGAAATGAAAAACCTTTTGGATGAATTATTCGGTTGTGAAATGCCTTCACATACTGCTGATGGTAAATCCACTTTCATCAGTTTTAATCTGCGCGATATAGAAAAGCAGTTTGAGAAAAAGGATTGAACAACTGTTTCAATTCTGAAATCTATTTGAAGTAATTTTGTTTTTCATTTTCTTTAAAATAATAGAACGCAGATTTTCATGATCATTAAGAATAATTATGATTTTTATCTGCGTGAATCATGAAAATCATAATGATCTGCGTTCCGTTTTATATTTCGCAAAAATTTTTTCTTAAAAAAAATTCATGAGTGATTTAAGACCTTCCGGTTTTCAGGCAATGCCAATGGTGGTGAAAAACCTGCTCATCATTAACGGGCTGCTATATCTCGCCACAGTGGTGGTGCAGAACACTTATGGTTTCGACCTGTCGCAATACCTCGGACTGTTTTATTTCACTTCAGAATATTTTAAGCCGCACCAGCTTATCTCGCACATGTTCATGCATGGAAGCCTCATGCATATTTTCAGCAACATGTTTGCGTTGTGGATGTTTGGTTCCGTATTGGAAAATGTTTGGGGACCAAAACGATTTTTGATTTTTTATCTGATTTGCGGAATTGGCGGCGCTCTCACACACATGGCTTTCAGCGCGTACAATATTTACCAGATTCAAAACGAAATCAATTTGTTTTTTTCGTCAGTTACCATTGACAATTTCAAAATATTATTGGAGAGCCACCGCAATTTATTGTACGATTCAGATTACATCAATCAGGCAAATAATTTAATGGGAGCGTGGTCGCAAAATCCTGCAGATTCATCCATGATTTTACAGGCAAAAATTCTCGCACAGAAACTCACTTCAATGGAAGCAAATATTCCGGTTGTAGGTGCATCGGGTGCAGTGTTCGGAGTGTTGCTTGCATTCGGCATGTTGTTTCCGAATACTTATTTGTACTTGATGTTTCCACCCATTCCCATCAAAGCAAAATACTTTGTGATATTTTATGGAGCATTTGAATTGTATGCAGGAGTGAGCGGCACACAAGCGGGAGTTGCGCACTTTGCACATCTCGGCGGCATGTTGTTTGGTTTCATTATGATTAAATACTGGAATAAAAAACGCAGACAAGATTTTTTCTGAACGGGATTTAATATTTTTACTAAGTAAATTTTTTTAACATGACTGCTTCACAAATAAAATCAGAACTCAATAAAACTATTTCAGGATTAAGTCCATCTAAACTCAAAAAAGTTTATAGCGCAGTAAATAATATTGTAAAGGAAAATACGGAAGAGGATGATTGGGCACCAGATGTTTCGAAAGAAGAAATTGCAGCAATAGAAATCGGATTGGCTCAACTTGCAAAAGGTCAAAGAACTCCGGCAAAAAAAGTGATGGATAAAATGCGGAGAAAGTATAGCTGATGAATTTTAAAGTTTTTGTTTCTCTTCAAGCTGAAGCAGACTATGATGAAGTGTTAAACTATCTCTTGACTGAGTGGGGACAAAAAACAGCTCTTGATTTTATAGGTAAAGTCGAACAAACACTTCTAACCATAAGTGAATCTCCTGAACTATTTGCATGCAAAAACAAGAAGAAAAAAATTCATCAGTGCGTTATCAATCCACGAGTTATTCTTTACTATAAAATTTCCGGAAATGAAATTGAGCTGATTACATTTTTCCAAACACGCCAGCATCCCGGTAAACTGAAATTTTAATTTATACAACTCCCGTACTTCACACGAATAAAAAATTTTCACCGCTCTCTTTTTTCAGAATAGACTTGAACCGTTAATGCCAACAGAAAATTTTTTAATCCGTGAAATCAAAAACACTTTTTCCCCCTCTGGAAAAATGGTGAGCCGCCTGATTGTGGTGAACATCATTGTGTTTTTAGTGCTGCGGTTGATTTCACTCTTCGGCGATTTGAGTGGTAATTATCCTGAAATGGATAATGTGATTGCTTATCTGGCGCTGCCTTCGAGTTTAACACGACTGTTACACCGCCCGTGGACACTCATCACTTATGCCTTCACGCACTTCGAATTATTTCACATTCTGTTCAATATGCTCTGGCTGTTTTGGATTGGAAGTATTCTCACTGAATTTATCGGCAACAAAAAAATTCTCCCGATTTACATGATGGGAAGTTGGTTTGGTGCAGCGCTTTATGTTTTGTTCTACAATGTGTTTCCCTATTTCAAAGATGTGGTGGATGTGAGCACCTGCATTGGTGCATCAGCAGGTATTATGTCGGTGATTCTTGCCACAGCTGTTTTGCTTCCTGATTATACAATCATGATTTTTATCTGGTCCATCCGGTTGAAATGGCTCGCGGCAATTTTTGTCGGCATTGATATTATCAGCATCAACTTCGATGGAAATCCTGGTGGGCACATTGCGCATCTCGGTGGTGCATTGTTCGGTTACATTTATATTGCTTCGTACCGTAACGGAACTGATTTATCGCTGTGGTTCAATAATGTTGCAGATACAATTGTTTCTCTTTTTTCGAAAAAGAAAAAACTCAAAGTGTCATATATGAAAACAGAACCAAAAGTATCGGTGCAGAAAAAAGATGAAGCAAAACAAAAAGTAATTGATTCGATACTCGACAAAATAAGTAAGTCGGGGTACGAAAGTTTAAGTGCAGAAGAGAAGGAAATTTTATTTAAAGAAAGCAGAAACTGATATTGAAAAAGCTGCTCACTTTTCTTCGAAGATCAATGGTGATCGTTTCATCAGTGATTGCATTGTGCCTGATTGTAAGTGTGAGTGCCAGTTATTTTCCACCCGGTAAAGCATGGTTAATCGCTTTTTTCGGGCTGGCTTTTATTCCGATCCTTGTTCTGAATTTTTCTATTCTGATATTCTGGATTATTGTCAGAATCAAGTATGCGTTCATACCTTTTATCGCCATCTTAATTTCAAGCCCGGTTTTTTTTCATGTGTTCGCGTTTCATTTTGCAAAACAAAATGTGAACGAATCAGATACAATCAGTATAAAATTAATGAGTTACAATGTTCGCAATTTTGATTTATACAATTGGGAACACAACAGCAATACAAAAAGTAATATTTATAAAATGCTAGCTGAGGTGCAACCGGATATACTTTGTTTTCAGGAGTTTTACAGCAGCGATAAAGACAAGGGTTGGACGAATGAAAAAGACATTTCGAAATTGCTAAAACTACCCGAACACTTTTTCAGCATAACAAACACTGTAGAAAAATACGAGCACTGGGGAATGTGTACTTACAGCCGCTATCCAATAATCTCAAGTGGGTTTGTGGGAAGAAGAGGAGTAAATATTAATGCATGCATTTTTACTGATATAAAAACTCCGGCAGGCGTAGTTCGTGTTTATAATGTTCACCTGCAAAGTTTTCATTTGAATTATAAAGACTACGAAACCATTGGGCTTGAAAACGATAGTGCATTAAACCTGAACGCAGGAAAATCTATTTTCAGTAAAATGAAAAAAACTTATGTGACAAGGGGAGCACAAGTGCAAGTTGTGGCAAAACACATTCGTGCTTCGCCATACCCGGTTTTTGTTTGTGGCGATTTTAATGATGTGCCTTCTTCGTTTACATACAATACATTGCGAGGAAATTTGCAAGATGCTTTTTTAGAAAAGAACTGGGGAATAGGTTTTACCTATGATTATTGGCTCCCGATTTTCAGAATAGATTATTTATTAATTGATCCGAGATGGAACATCAATAGTTTTAAAGTGATTGGCGAAGATTTATCAGACCATTATCCGGTAGTTACCACCATTTCTCCGGGCGCTGAATGAGTTTGATTTCGTCGGATTGAATTTTCATTGTAACAACTGCTATGTTATTTTTCCGCTTTGAAAATGCTTTCAACGAAAATTAAATTTTTATTTTTCTTCCTCACCCTGATTTTAAGAAGCAATAATTTATTGCTTGCTCAAAACAGCGATTGCCCAACTGCTGTTTTTTTGTGTAATGAAAATACTTTTTCAGTAGCGGGTGGAGCGTATAGTGGCGGAAGTATTGCTGAAGCCCCCGGCTGTTGGTTCGGAACAACTGATACCCGTTCGCATTGGTATTCTTTTACTTGTACACAAAGCGGAACTTTTACTTTCAGTTGTTTGCCGGTTCCGTATGCTGATTTTGATTTTGCCATGTACAACATTACAGGTTCAGCAGCCGGCACTTGTAATTTGGGTGCAATGATTTCATGTAATTATGCAGTTCCATCGGGCAGCGGAGTAACCGGAATTGGCTGCGGATTAGCATCGTGCCAACCAACTATAAATATTATTGCCGGTCAAACTTATGCCATCTTAGTTAACAGATGGACCGCAGCATCAACCAGTGGATTTACTATGTCGTTTGGCGGTACAGCTCAAATCGGAATTTTTGCTGCGTTTACGAATACCAATGCTTGTGTTGGTGCGCTTGTACAATTTACCAATACTTCATCCACAGGAACGGGCATTGTTTACAACTGGAGTTTTGGCGATGGCGGAATTTCTGCTTTACAAAATCCATCGCATGCTTATGCAACATCAGGAACATTCAATGCGCAATTAATTGTAAGTAATGGATCTTGCTTAGATACTATTGTTCATCAGGTAACAGTTACACCGGGGCCAACCGTTACCGTGAATCCAAACCCGAATGTTATTTGTGCCGGACAATCCGTAACTTTAACAGCGAACGGAGCAACAACTTATAGTTGGTCACCATCAATTAATTTAACAGCATCAACCGGAACAACGGTAACTGCATCGCCACAAATAAGTACCACTTATACTATTACCGGAACAACAAGTGGATGTTCAGGAAATACAACCGCAATAATTACTATCAGCGCAATTACAACTGTAAACAGTTCACCTGCTGTTTCAACAATATGTGTGGGTGATGGTGTGCTGCTTACAGGAAGCGGAGCAAACACCTACACATGGTCGCCTTCATCCGGATTAAATTTTTCTGTTGGAAGTGTGGTAATGGCTTCTCCTTCTGTTACTACCACTTATGTTTTAACCGGAACCAATGCTGCCGGATGCGATGGATTTGATACAACCATCATTACCGTAAATCCACTACCGGCAATCAGTTTCAATCCGGCTGCTCCCTCAATTTGTATTGGAGGAAATATATTACTTACTGCAAGTGGTGCGAACATTTATTCATGGTCTCCGTCAATTGCATTGAGTGCCACAAATGTTGCAACTGTAACCGCATCGCCAACTATTACTTCAACCTACAGTGTTTTTGCAACTGATGTAAATGGATGTACTAATACAAACTCAGTTGTTGTAACGGTTAATCCTCTTCCGGTTATTTCGGTTATTCCTGTTGCTCCTTCAATATGCCTGGGCGATAATGTGGTGTTGAATGCAAATGGTGCAGCAAGTTATACATGGTCACCATCAACAGGATTAAATAATTCAACCAGTGTTTCAGTAACTGCATCGCCCATTACAAGTAGTACTTACACCGTTGTTGGAACATCAGCAGCTGGATGTTCTGATCAAACAACAGTTTCAGTAAATGTGCTTCCGCTTCCGGCATTAAATATTCTTCCTGTCAATCCAACTATTTGTGGTGGAGGTTCAGTTAATGTTACAGCAAGCGGAGCGTCAACTTATGCGTGGTCACCTTCAATCGGATTAAATAATTCAACCAATGCAGTTGTTACAGCATCACCAAGTTCAACATCAACCTATACGGTAAATGGAACAGGTGCGAATGGATGTTCAGCAACAGCATCCACAATTATTTCAGTAAATGCATTGCCTGTAATAAATATTAATCCAATTGTGGCAACTATTTGTGTTGGCGAAAATGTTCAGTTAACAGCAAGTGGTGCAACTAATTATTTGTGGAGTCCGGCAGCCACATTAAACAGTAATAACATATCAAATCCGATTGCAACGCCATCCGCATCTACTACTTACTCCGTTTTGGGTACCGATGCAAATGGTTGTACCGGTTCTGCGTACACCGATATATTTGTGAATGCTCTGCCCGTTGTAACTGTTGCACCAACTGCCACCTCATTTTGCCCGGGTGCAAGTGTTGTATTGACAGCATCGGGCGCAACAAATTATTTATGGTCACCGTCCACCGGATTGAATGCAAACAATACAGCAATTGTAACAGCAACTTCTGCCACCACTATTGGCTATTCGGTAACAGGCACTGATGCAAATGGATGTTCGGCAATTGCCTATTCAACACTGACACTCGACCCATATCCAATTGCTTCGTTCAATGTTTTACCAGATAATGGTTGTGAGCCGTTGATTGTGCAATTTGAAAATGCCAGCTTTAATGGAGTTACTGCATCATGGAGTTTTGGTGATGGAAGCAGTGGAAATGGAAATTCAATTCAACATAATTATTTTACCGGAACTTATGATGTGATAATGATTGCATATAACGCAAGTGGCTGTGCTGATACTGCATTTCAAAATGCTGCTGTTACAGTTCTTCCAACACCAACAGCTTATTTCAATATGGATCCGGCGGCGCCCGGAAATTTTCCATACACCGATAATTTATTCAATTTCACCAACACATCAACAGGAGCAACAACTTACAATTGGAGTTTTGGAGATAATTCTTCTGATACATCCTTCAACACCTCACACAGCTTTGGTGAGCCGGGAGAATTTTATGTAGTGCTAACTGCCTTTGCTTCCAACGGGTGCAGTGATACGGCAAGAAGTCCGATCATTATTATTGAGGGAGAACCCAAGCCGTGGATCCCCTCTGCCTTCACTCCGAATAATGATGGTGCCAATGATTTATTTAAAATTTATGGAATTGCAATTGCCACACTTGATTTCAAAGTGTATGACCGATGGGGTGAACTGGTTTTTCAAACAAAAGATTATTCTGTTGGTTGGGATGGAAATTTTCGTGGCGTGAAATCTTCAACCGATGTGTATGTATATGTTGCTGAAGTGGAAATGCTGAGCGGCGAAAAATATATTTTGAAAGGGGATGTAACGCTGATCAGGTAAATTCTATCCTTTTATCTGAATAAAGTTAAATCTCCCTGAAGTGTTACAGTATATCCACTGTTCTTAGTAATGAAAGCACGATAAACATATACTCCTATATTCAGTGGCTTGCCTTTGTATGTTCCATCCCATCCGTCTTTAAATCCATCACCACTGTAAACTAGTTCACCCCAACGGTTAAATATTTGAAGCGAAGTTTCTCTGATAGTGTGACCGAAAATCCTGAACACATCGTTTCGACCATCATTGTTTGGAGTAAAGGCGTTAGGAATAAAAATAAATGCACCCTTTACAATGATATAGGGGCCTTGTTTTATTGAGTCGCTGCATCCAACATCATTATATGCAATTAATGTTACAAAGAAATTGCCTGTATCTCCGTAAACATGCACCGGATTCATAATACCCGAACTATCTCCATCACCAAATGTCCATAAATATGAAGTGCCGTTTTGTGTAAGGTTTTCAAACACAAACTCATTTTCGTCGAGGGCAAGTTCAAGACCGGCAACAGGTGTTGATGCAAAATCAACTGAAGGCGTTGGCTGAACATTAATAAAATTCGGGATTGTAAAAATAGTAGAACAACCAAATTGATTGTAAGCTGTAAGCGCAACATTATATTGACCAACCGAATAAGTGTGAATAGGATTAGCAATGGTATCAGAAGCACCATCACCAAAACTCCAGTAATAACCGGTGGAGCCGGTACTGTTATTAATAAAAAAAGTTTGAAGCGCATCGCATGCAAAAGCAGGAGCACCGGTAAAAGATGGCGAGGGAATCGGGTTTACAAAAAAGGATATTGTTTGAGTGTCGCTGACACATAAATTTTGTGTAACAGATAACGAAACGGTGAAATTTCCGGTATCAGAAAATAAAATGCTGTAAGGTCCTTGCCCACTGCCGCTTATTATTGTTCCCCCGCCAAAATTCCAATTGTAAAAACCTGTTGTATTTCCTGTTCCGGTGTACTGAACATTTAATGGTGTATTTGCGCAAGCTATTACCGGTGTTATGTTAAAAGAAGAAGTTTGCACCGAATTAACAACTATAGTTTGATTGCTGATTGCTATACAACCAAAATCAGAAATAGTAAGTGAAACAGGGTAAACTCCTGACGACGGAAACGAAAGCAGGTAGGGGCCGGTTCCGGTGCCGCTTAAAACATTGGCCAAACCGAAATCCCATGTATAAACCGCATTGGCGCTGGCGCTTCCAGTATATGTTATTGTTGAATTTTTATCAGCACAAACAGGCGATGTTGTATTAAAACTTGAAACCGGAGCATCAATAATATTGATTGAATGTGAAACCACAGGCGAGGTGCAACCCCCCTCGGTAACTGAAAGGGTTACAGTATGAATACCAGGGGTATTCCAATGAACAAGGTATGGCCCTTGTCCGCTTCCGCTTGTAACAATACCGCCTCCAAAATCCCAATTATAAGTTGCGCTTGGAGCCGAAGTTCCGGCATATGTTACCGGGACATCAGTTCCTTCGCAAATTGATGTAGTAAGGTTGAAAGTTGCAACAGGAATTGGATTAACAATAACAGTTTGCGATGATAGATTGGATGTACAACCAAAATCCTGTACAATTAGTGTGATATTATAATTTCCGGGATTCGGATAACTTATTACCCATGGACCTGCGCCACCCCCACTAATTATGCTGCCCCCTCCAAAGTACCAGTTGTAAGGCGCATTTATACTTGCATTGCCGGTGTAATTTACCACCGTTCCGCCACCGGCACACGAAGGACTTACAACAGTAAAAGATGAAGAGGGTGGTTGCACAACAGTAACTTGTTGGGTGGTTTGAGGCGACACACAACCATTCAAAGTAACAGTTAGAGAAACTGTATAGGTTCCTGGTGAATTCCATAATATTTCATACGGCCCTTCTCCGCTTCCGCTAACAATAGTGCCACCTCCAAAATTCCAATTGAAATTTGCTGATGTTCCGTATTGACCGGTATATCCGATTGATGTATTAACTCCTACACATGCAGTTCCAACAACAAAACCGGAGCTTGGAGGAGCAATTACAAAAACAGCATGAATGGTTGTATCAGATAAGCAACCATTTTGAGAAACATGCAGTGTAATTGTTTTATTACCCCATGATGGCCAATTTACCTGATACGGCCCTGCGCCACTTCCGCTTACTATGGTTCCTCCACCAAAATTCCAGAAGTAGCTTGCTCCAGCAGTAGCATTTCCGGTATAAACAATAGTTGAGTTTTGACTTATACAAACCGGTGTATTAACAGTAAAATCTGAAGTTACCGCAGGAGTTATTGCAACCTGATTAATTGTTTGAACAGATGTGCATCCGTTCTCAGATACAGTAAGTTTTACATTCTTTATTCCCTGCGTACTCCATTGAACCTGATATGGCCCTTGCCCACTTCCGCTTAACACAATGCCGCCGTTAAACAGCCAATTATAGGTTGCCCCGCTTGCGGCGCTTCCGGTATAGGTAATTGTACAAGAATTACCAACACAATTAGTTGAAGGATTAATACTAAATGTTGAAGAAGGAATTTGATTAACAACAATATTTAGCTGACTGGCTGTAGTTGAACACCCGTTTTTTATTACTGTTAATTGAATTGAATAGGTACCGGGTAAATTCCAGTTTACCAGGTGTGGATTTCCGCCAGATCCGCTCACCACATTTCCGCCAGCAAAATCCCAAATGTAAGTGGCAGAAGCACCGCCATTTCCCGAATAAGTAATTAATGAATTTTGATTCTCACAAACCGGTGAGGTTACATTTATGGTTGCAGTTGGTGGAGCAATAATCTGTATATTCTGACTGGTTGTAGTAGAAGTACAAGTACCAATGGAAACATTTAATGACACTGGAAAACTTCCTGCAGAACTCCATTGTACCTGATATGGCCCCTGACCACTTCCGCTGATTATAGTTCCGGTTCCAAAATTCCAATTATAAATGGCACTTGCTGCGGCGTTTCCTGTATATGTAATTAGAACGGGCTGGCCCGCACAAAGTGGAGGAGTGATTGAAAACAATGAAGTGGGTTGTGGACTAACAAAAATGGATTGAACAAAAGGTTGCGAAACACATGCGCCCAAAGTTGCAACGAGGGTAACATTATAAAACCCGGGAGCAGAAAATACATGAGTAGGATTTTGCAATGTTGAAGTATTGTTTGCACCGGAACCGGCATCATTAAAATTCCAGAGATATGTGGTTGTTGCAATTCCATTTCCAGTGTATGTAAAACTGCCGGTTTGTGAAATACATATTGGTGTGGTTGTGGTGAAGCTTGCTGTGGAAGAAGGCAAAATATTTACAAGGCGCAATGCCTGATAGGTCCCTCCGCAAGCATCAGTAACCAGTAAAGTATAAGTGGTATTTACCAAAGGAGCTACAGAAATTGAAGCAGTCGTATTTCCGCCAGGGCTCCAAAAATATGTATAAGGCGGAACGCCATATTGTGAATTCGCAGAATAGGTAACGGGTGTGCCTGCGCACAAATTAAACCCGGCTACAGAGGAAGAAATAGCTGACTGAATTGTAATTCCTGAAAGTGTTACGCTGTAATAGGTTGGGTCTAATCGAATGCAGGTATTTAAGCAACCTGCACCTGAACAAACCAACCTCATTAGTTCCAATGAAATTTGTACCGGAACCGGGCTGCACGACGGCACAAGGCAATCAATAATTTGCGGGATAGCAATACTCGATCCGGTGCAAGTACCTGCGAAAGCAGCATTTTGACAGGTCCAAGGTAACCCGGGAGCCTCTTGTGAAATTCCACATGGCCCAACAATATTCATTCCGCCGTTTTCAATCCAGCAATTGCTGCAGGCGCCTGCAGCAGGCGCCGAGTAGCGTGCACTAAATCCTGCATTGGTTGCGGTTGCATTTGCAGGAAATATAAGATTTATCGGATAACTGCAACTGGTATTGTTCCAGGTTCCGTTGGCATAACCACTTCCTTCATAAACATTGGGTAAATAACTTCCCGAAACGGTTACCGTCGGATCAATTGTGATTGGGTAATCACGGTCTTCATTATTCAACCATTTAGCTGAAACAAATAATTGAACTTTCCAAAATCCATTTTGACTAACAATTTTATAAGCGATTTCATCGGTTATAATTTCTTCGTCGTTCTGTTTGTTATTGTCAAATAATTCAGGTTTTACTATTTTATAAACTTCCTCTCCTTTTTCATTTAGCACGAGTAAATCACCAATCCACAACCCATCTGAGGAGGTAAATCCTTCCGTTGATGTTTTAATGGAATAATTTTCAGGGAGCGAAAAATTATCTTCAAACATCAACCACTTTGATTTCACAGATAAAAAAAGAGAGTGTATCAGAATATAATTTGTTTCTATGCTTCCGCGCCCAACTATCATCTGGCGATAAATTCCCGGAAAAAAATTTCGTTGTTCAATGCCATCATCACCTGCAGTGAAAAAAACATTGTTTGATGATTGTTGTTCATTCAACACACCATCGTCATTCAAATCATACATTTTTACTTGTTGATTGAATAGTATTTTTTTATCACTTGTAATTGATGTAAGTCCTTTTTCTAAATCAATCTCAACAGGAAAAGGCTGATGCGGTGAGGTAAATTTTTTTTCACCGACCTTTTTAATTCGGGAATCAATTGTAATCCATCTTCCAACAGAATCTTTATAATGTATAGGCAAATAAGATTTCTGAATAGTAAATGCCCGACCTTCAGAACTGTCTTTTAAAAAGTATCGCTCATCTTCTGTTCGTTTTTCAATAAGTTCAAAGCAATCCACACATCCGGCATTGTATGGTAGAGTTCCAAACTCGGGATGTGAAATTGCTTTTGAAAATTCAGTTAGTTCAGTGCTGTTTGACTTTAATAATGGAGTAAACCAATAGAAATTATTTTCCTTTTGCAGCATAGAATTTTCTGATTGCCCATTAGCAAAACAGAAACACACCAGAAGTAAAATGGAAACGAAAAACGATTTCACTTTTAAGAAAAAATTATTTGGGGGTTGAAAGTTAATAAAATGTTATGAACTACAAATGAATATTGCACAGGCGGTTTTGTGCTTTGTCCTTTCGCTGAATTATTACATTCGCTTCCTGATTTTTTAAAACACTTTATGTCAAATATTGTTGAGCTCAAAAACATCCGAAAAGTTTATCTGAAAACTGCGGCAGTAGATGATGTATCATTCATTGTTCCGGAAAAAAGTATTTTCGGAATGCTGGGTCCGAATGGTTCGGGTAAAACCACCACCATCAGAATGATCACCAGCATTATTATGCCTGATAGCGGACAGGTTTTATTTGGAAACGAATTACTGAAACGCAATCACACAGCGCAAATGGGATACATGCCCGAAGAGCGCGGCTTGTATAAAAAAATGAAAGTGTGGGAGCAATTGGTTTACCTCGCACAACTGAAAGGACTCTCGGCAAAAGATGCGAAGAAAAAAGTTTTTGAATGGATGGATCGTTTGAACATCAAGGACTGGTGGAACAAAAAGGTGGAAGAACTTTCAAAGGGGATGGGACAAAAAATTCAATTTGTGAGCACGGTTGTTCACGAACCGAAACTCATAATTCTCGATGAGCCATTCAGCGGCTTGGATCCGGTGAATGCTGATTTAATAAAAAATGAAATAATGCGCCTGCGCGATGAAGGAGCAACCATTATTTTCTCCACTCACCGAATGGAACAGGTGGAAGAAATTTGTGAAAGCATTGTGTTGTACAATAAAGGAAAAGTAATTCTCGATGGAAAAGTAGATGAAGTGCGCCGCCGTTTTCGACAACATAATTTCTCTGTGAAGTACGAAGGTGCTGCACCAACAATGAACGATTTTCGATTTAAAGTTCAATCCACCAACGATCACGAAATGATTGTGAAAATAGCCGATGATGCACAACCGAAAGATTTGCTTCGCACATTAATTAATCAGGATTGCAATGTCATCAGCTTCAATGAAATTCTTCCATCACTCAACGAAATATTTATTCAACAAGTAACCACCCCTCAATCATGAATAAAATTCTCATCATCATAAAACGCGAATATTTAACACGGGTTCGCAAGCGCTTGTTCATTATTACCACCATTCTCACCCCACTTGCCATTGTGGCAATTTTCTTAGTGCAGATTTTACTCGCATCGGTTTCAAGCGACACTAAAAAAATTCTGGTGGCAGATGAAAGCGGGGTTTTCAAAAGCAAGCTTGAAAATAAAAATCATCTTCAGTTTACTTATTCCGATATAAAATTCGATGCACTGAAAAAAGAATTTAAAGAAAAAGGATACTCCGGAATTTTGCATGTGCCCGCAGATTTTAATATGTA
>JAHEZG010000323.1 GCA_023251195.1 Chitinophagaceae bacterium
ATACAATAATAACGGAAGCCCCGATTCAACTTTTGGTTTTGACGGTCAGATTTTCAAACAGATATCCGGAACTACAAGTTGTCGTAGTGAAACCATTCTTTTACAACCCGATGGAAAAATTTTACAAGCTGGAACAGCCATTGTTAATTCATCAGATCAGCGTTTTGCAATAGTCAGATATAAATCCAGTGGTTCAATTGATCCAACTTTTGGAGTATTCGGAGCAGTAACTACACAAATGAGTTTGAATGAATCTTATATTACATCATTGGCTCTGCAACCAGATGGAAAAATTTTAGCTGGTGGATATTCCAATAATTCAACAAGCAGTATTTTTAAATTTGCATTAGTTCGTTATAAATCAAACGGATCACTAGATACCACATTTGGTGTTGGTGGAAAAGTAGAACCATTTTTGAATGACACAAACCATATTTATGATATTGGTGGTTTAATTGCAATTCAATCCGATGGCAAAATAATAATGGTGGGTTCAACATATACCGGCATAGAAACAGAATTCGCTCTTCTTAGATTTAATATTGATGGTAAAATAGATTCAACATTTGGAAACTCTGGAATAGTTACAACTGACTTTAAACCTTTTATTAATTTAAATCAAGCATTTAGTGTTGCGTTACAAGTAGATGGTAAAATAGTAGTTGCGGGTTATGCATCCTTAAGCAGTTCAAATTCACAAGCCAATATTGCAATGGCAAGATATAATATTGATGGAGCATTGGATACTGATTTTGGAGATTCCGGAAAAGTTCTTTTAGTTTTAAATAATGATGATGCTGCATATGCTCTTACCATTCAACAAGATGGGAAAATATTAATTGCTGGTACCGGAAATGAAGGAATGTTAGTCGCAAGGTATTTATCTGGTTTGGATCTTGGAGCCCTTGATTTATCAGTTCTGGAAAATCCAATATTAATTTATCCAAACCCAATACACTCACAAGCAACACTTCAATATACCTTAAATGAAGACAAGCAAATTACCATTGAGTTATTTGATATGCAGGGTAAAGTGGTGCAACAGTTTATTACCAATGAAGCACGAACAACAGGCAAGAATGAAGAAGTGCTGTGCTTTAATGAGTATTTGCCAGCAGGTAATTATATTTTAAATATCAGCAATAAAAAATTCAGTCAGGGTATTAAAATTATTCTACAATAACATCCCAGCTCGGCACCTTACCACAGTGCTGCTCGAAAACCTTACGGATTGTATCCGCAAAACCTTAATGCTTTCATTTCGCTCCAACTATTTAAAGTTCCGTCATTCATTCATCGCGGGTTTTTTATTTCGAATTCTTATCTATAATAATTACACCACCCTCTATGGATTTGAGCAGGGCGAGCCACAGAGGTGTTTGCGCCTTAACGATTGTGTTCATTTTCATTAGGCATCATTTAACTTTTCCAACACACCAAATCTAACCACATCATTCCAATAAAAATTAAAAGCCCTCCGTTTTATCAGAGGGCTTTTCTGTTTACGCTTACTGGTCACGATTAACTATTCACTATTCACTATTAACTATAACTTCACCAACTTAATAACCAACCGTAACAGTTTGCCTTTCACCACGGCAACATTTACTTGTGTGTTATCGGTATATCCATCAAGCGCAGAAATCAAAGTGTAATTTGCTTCCGGCAGTTCCTGTTGCGAAAAGTCTACGATACCTCTTTCTGAACTCAGTTTAGAAATAATCGGATCCTGAATCTGACTCTTCACCCCCTTCAATCTCACATTCGTTGCATCATCCAGATAAGTCACTCGCATAGCAAGGTGTCTTACACCAATTCCAACTGAAGAAAACGCACTCACAATCGACAAATAAAATTCAGAGTTGGTGTCTTTATACGGCGCAAGCAATTCAATCAAACAAACTTTTATTTTTTTCAGATTCACAAACTCCTTCAGCATTTCAGTCGTTGCCGATTTACTGCTCACTTTTGTAGAGCGGGGCGTTGTTTCAATCGCAACAAATGCATCAATATCATTTTGCAATGACAGTAAAGTAGCTGCCGAAATATCATAACCTCCTGCTGTCAGTGCAGCAATATGTGCATTTGCCTTATCATGTATCAGCTGCCAGCGATCCTTTGCTTTGCTGTCCTTTATGTTCAGCAAATCAGTAATTTCAAAATCAATTTCTGCGCGCAATGTTTCATCATCAATGTCAGTTGCGTAAGCAGCCATTACTTTCGAATGTATCCACGCATTATTCGCTGCTTTCACTTTTGCATTTCTTTTCGCTGTTGCGTTTCCGGTGTTATCCTGTTCCTGCTTATCCATCAACTGTTCAATTTTTTGCAGCGATGAATCAAGCAATCCCTTCTTAGTTACTATGGGTGGTTTCAATGTCCACAGCGAAATAAAATTTTCCATAATTGTTTTTCCGGTAATCCCGGCTTCGTAGTTTCTCGTTTGTCGGTCGTTCATGATTGAAAAGATTTTGTGGTGAGTAATTTTTTCTTACAACTCTTTTAACGCAGCATCCGCATCGGTGGTTATAGGGAATTTTACCTGAGTTTCACAGGTAATTTTTCCTGACAGAAGTTTGACACACCAAACGAAATAATTAATCACGGTTTCCGTTTAACAGTAAAATTCATCGCCATGGAAACCCGTGGATTCTGTAAAGTCACCATAACTCCATACTGTTACATCATCATCACGCCAACCGAAATAATTCTCCTCGGTTACCTGATTGAAAAAAAATCAGTAAAAGAAATTGCCGGTATAAGAGGCAAAACTGAAAAAACAATTTACAACGAAATTCAGGATATGATGCACAAAGTAAATTGCCAGAGTCAACCGGAGTTCCTCATCGAATGCATGTATCGCAAGTATATTTTACAGGAGTGTAACAGTGTAACACACTGAGTTAAATTCTTCGTTTATTCCTTTTTCTTCGTTTCTCTCAAAAAAATAAAGATTGACACAAAATTTATTCTTGCTCGCACGCAATTTATTGATGCTGACGAGCAATTTATTCATCCGTACACGCAATATATCGTGTCGTACATGCAAAATATTGATGCTTACATGCAATTTATCGTGTCGTACACGCAATTTATTACATCATACACTGAAAGTATTTCCGCTAACGCGGAAAAGATGTCAGCTTACACGCGATAGATGACCGCGTACACGCAAAATATAGTCGCGTACACGCAATAGATAACCGTCGTCACTGAAATTATAACCGTTGTCACAGGTTATAAAACCAGCACCAAAAATTTTTTAATCGTTAACAAAAACAAAATCAACAAGGTCATAAAATTTATTGCCATAGTCAACAGTTTTTTAAATACTGATGTAAGTTTTTAAATCATCATTTATTTACTCAACATCATAGCCGGAAATAATAATTTTTTCTCTGCGAGGTTGCTGTAAGCAGAACGCGGTGTTATAAACTTTCAGATTTCATTTAACCGTATCATCTTCTTCCGTTCATCATCCCAAAGTTTCAATTGAAAGCAACGCCATATTTCAATCGGGTTCCACGATGTCTTCACTACCGATTGCAACTCCGGCATACTCGCCATTGTTTTGCGCAAACTGTAAAAAGGAATTCGCGAATTCATATGATGCACATGATGATACCCGATTTGCCCCGTGAACCAATGCATCCAACGCGGCATGCTCATAAAACTGGTTGAATACATGGCAGCCGAATCATACTTCCAATCCGGATTCTCACGAAACTGTGCCGCCGGAAAATTATGCTGACAATAAAACAAGTAAGAACCCAATGCAAACGAAATAAAGAACGGAGAAAACCAACTGATAAAAAAAGTAGCAACACCCAGGTAATAAATAATCAAAACCCAAATACTCACATGCAGCACAATAGCCACCAACGAATCAATGTGCTTCCTCGGGCTTTGAATAAACGAACGGATATTCAGCCAATAAAAAAACAAAGTGAAGTATCCGAAAATAATTACCAATGGATGCCTGTTCAGTAAATAAATTTTCTGTTCGGTTTTCGTCAGGCTCAAAAACCTTTTCTTACTGATGGTAGGATAGGAGCCAATGCCATTGATAGTTAATTTCGAATTATGATTGTGATGAAAATCATGCGAGCGCTTCCATATAGTTTGTGGTGCCAGAATATAAATTCCAAATGCCTTCATCAATCGCGAAGCAGTTTTTGATTTTTGTAAAATAGCATGATGTTGATAGTCATGGTAAATCACAAACATTCGTACATACAACAATGCAGTAGTTAAAGTAAAAAACAATCTGAATACCACCGGCAGTTGAATAAATGAAGCACCAAAAGAAATCAGCAATAAACTCAGCGTAAGAATAGTTTCGAACCAGCTACGGAATCTGTTTTCAATAGTAAAGGGCTTG
>JAHEZG010000324.1 GCA_023251195.1 Chitinophagaceae bacterium
GATTTCCGCCGGCAAAAGTCCAGCTCCAGCTGGTTGGTGCATTCGTGCTTTGATCTGTAAAGTTTATACAGCTACTTGGACAAATCGTGTTGTCGCTGATGGTGAAGGCGGAGGTGGGAGCGGTGCCGGAAGGAGCACTTAATGTAATATCATCAACCGCTATTGATGGGTCATTACCTGTTCCATCGCCATTGTTTGTCCAGTTAATTCCAATTTTAACATTTGGATTATTATCAGCTGTAGCAGGCAATGAAATTGTTATGGCTGTCCAAAATCCTTGTGTACCACATCCAACTCCTGTTGCTGTTTTTGCCAATGCATTTAATTGTGTCCAGGTGCTTCCATCATAATACCAGAATGTAGCATCATCAGAAGTTCCTTGACCTCGTTCAATGTAATTGAATGAAACAGTAACATTTGATTTCCCTGTACAGTTAATTGCAGGCGATTCGGCTCTTTTATTTGTTACAACCTGTGCGTTTGTTGCATCATAAGCAGCTCCACAATCGCCCCCCGGGCAAAAGAATGCTGCAGCTGGTGAACCCGCTATATTTCCAACATGCATTGAAGCATCGTTTCCACATCCTGTTCCACAAGTTCCTGCTGCATTTCCATTTTCAGCACAACTCCAATACCATGTATTTGCCTTTGCACCATTTGTGCCTGTTGCAGAAATTGTCCATGCACCGTTAACACCTGTGAATGTTGTGCACCCTGTAGTACATCCGTTTGTAAATGTTTCTGTCCAGAAAACCGTTTGTGCATTTGCAAATGAGAATGAAATGCAAAACAGAACAGCGAGAAATAAATTTTTGTAGCGAAAAATCATGAGTGAAAAAAATTTTGAAAGTCCAATGTAAACCATAAACACATTGTATGAAAATAAAAAAGACAAGCGGTGACTTTGCTCAGTAAATTTCAATAAAACAGTTCGGCAATCATGCACCTTGCACTACCGCCGCCGAGCGATTCAATGGTGCTGATACCGGAATGCAAAATCTTACCCTCTGTTTCCAAAATAGTTTTTTGCTTTTCGGTCAAAGAATAAAATGCTTGCGACGACATCACCCAGAAATAATTTCCGGAGTTATTTTTTATCAGCAGCATGTTTCCTGCAAACGAAAAAACCTGTGCTGATGTAAGCGAGATAATCGTATGATTTTTTTTTAATGAATTCAAAACCAATTCCCGTTCTGATCCATTTCGAATCCATTCATCACAAATTACAGCAACTGAATTTCCAATGCTCATTAAAACATTGGTGTGATAAATTTCGGAGCCATCAGGTGTATTCGCCACAAATTTTATGGCAATGAATCCAGTTGCTTCACAAAATTTATCAATTACATCTTCATTGCATCGCGAAGAAAGATTGCAGTATGCGATTTTATTTTTCCGGTCGAGCACCACCGCCCCAGTACCCTCCAGGTATTTTTCATCTTTTTCGAACGACAATAATTCAGTATGAATATTGAATAGAAATTTTTTTTGAAGTGCATTTACAATATCTGTTCTTCTTTCCAATCTTCTGTTTGCAGCGAGCATTGGGAAGAGAAAAATTTTTTTCTCGAATGTCATCAGCCAGTTATTCGGAAAAACACAATCAGGTGTGTCGGCATTCTTTTCTTCATCAAACAGCAACACTTCAATTTCATTATTGCGCAGCAGCGAAACAAAATCATTGAATTCATTCATGGCAGCTATTTCATCTCCGGCAATTTCATTTTGAAAAATATTAGTGGCTGCCGTTTGTTGATTAAAACGAAATCGCGAGGGGCGAACCATTAAAATTGTATTAGTTGCCTGCATGCAATCAAATAATAAAATTGAATGCTTATTTCAAATTCAGATTCCACCCCAGCCCAAACGACATGCGCAGGTCAGATAAATTTTGTCGCTCAACGGTATCGTTGGTGTACGCAGCATTAGCGCGCATTTGAAAAAACACATGAAAGAACGAACCATAGTAAGCAAGCCCTCCCATGATAGAAGTATTCGGCACCATTTCGCTGATAGCCGAATTTTCAAACGAGCCTTTATCTTTTACAAAACTTAATCCCGGCTGAATGGCGAGTGATAAATCAAGTTGCTTACTCATAGGAAAATGAAAAGCAGGGCCGGAAAAAACAGAGTGCACACTTTTCGGATAAATTCCTGCGGGGCCGATATTGAAATAAGTCATACCGTTTAATCCAACTCGGTTATGAACGAGGTATTCCAATTCGCCTTGTACAAAATATCTTGCGTTAACACCTGAACCAAAGCACAACGAACCTTCGGCGCGTAACATTCCCTTCCTGATACCGGGGCCGGGTTTTTTTTGTGCCATGGAATCAAAAGAAATAAAAAGTAAAGCGAGAATCAATATATGTTTCATGATTTTCTTTTTTGTGGTTGAATCAGGTACCAGCTCACTGAAATTGTTCCGAGAATGTGTCCCTGAAAATTCGCACCCTTTGTTTGATTGATTCGATAAGCATTATTGTTGTCAAATTCGAGATGAACATCTTTTGTGAGATGAACCATGTACTGCGCTTCGGCAGTCAACTCCAATCTTGATATAGGAAACCATGAAACACCTGCACCCGCCTGAGTAGCCACACTGAAAATAGGATTGGTTACATACGGTAGTTCTGCCGGTGCTTCAGTATTTACAATTGGAATGAAGCCAACTTTTGTCCAATCGAAACACTGTCCTGCCTCTACAAAAGGTATGGGTTTGCGTGTTTGATAGCCACCTTTGTTTACAGCGAACTGCACTGACCATCCAATGTGAGTGTCTTTGCGATAGCCATTATTTCCTGCCGATGAATTCATGTAATCGGCAAACCACTCAGAGTTTACCCGATGGGCAAATAAAATTTTCATTTGACCACCAGCACCCACTCCTGCTGCATTGTCGCCAATAAAAACACTGTTGGTGGTTCGCATTCCAATACCTGCCGAACCGGGATTAATCAAAACACTTTCTTCTTGTGCTGTTGAATAATTAAACTGTAACAGCAGCAGTAAAAAACCAAGTAGTATTTTCATGATGAAATAATTTTAATGTTTAACGAAATTTACAGTGAACTTATTTTATGATGATGGTAAATGTAAATGGTAATTAAAATTCGTTCAGCTTCTTTTCACCAAACCAAGCACAGCATTTCTGTTATCTGTATAAATAATTGTATCAGCAGAAACAGTTTCAACTGAATTTTTTTCCTGCATGACCATTTTAAATTTCTGAAAAACTTCTTCCGCCGGAATCATTTGCATGCAAACATTATTTCCATTGCACGGTGGAATTTCAAACTCGTGAACACACGGGCTGCAATAAACATTTTTGTAAATGGCATTTACTTTTGGATGATTGCCATATTGATTCGGAGAACAAGGACCAAACAAGGCAATGCTTGAGGTATTGGTTGCCATTGCAATGTGCATGGGTCCGGTATCGTTTGTAATAAAAATATTTGCTGTGCGTATCAATGAAATTAATTCTGCCAATGTTGTTTTTCCAGCCAGGCTATGCAGTTTATTTTTTTTGCTGCATTTTGAAATCAGCTGGTCCACATATTCGCTTTCGTTGGTGCTGCCGATAATTCCAATGAACAAGTCAGGATATTGCTCGCCAATTTTATCAATCAATTTTACAAAAGATTCCAAAGGCCATCTTCTTTCCAATCGCAAATCAGATGCATTGGGGTTGACCAGCAGGTATTTTTTTTCAGTGAAATTTTTTAATGATTCATTTCCGGAAAAGTCATTTATAGCAATGTTGTTGAAATTCCACAGCTGATTTTCAATTTCGGCACAACCGAGCAATCGCGCAAACTGCAGATATGTTTCTGAAATAGGATGCTGAATGTTATAAAATAACATGTGTGTGTTGCAACCCATCCGATACTGACTGGAGCGCAGGTAGTACCCAAATCGGTTTCGTGCCATGCTCAATGTTGTAATCAAAGTACTGAAGTGCGAATAAATTTCAAGGTCGATATACACTTCAATTTTTCTGCTGATGAGTTTGATGATGAATGGAAAAAAAGTGGTGATGAGTTTTGTTCCGCTGCTATCATCGATGGAAATAACTTCATCAACAACCGGAATCAGCCTTAAAAATTTCTCGTGACTTTTTGTGGTTACGAAAATAATTTTTGCGTCAGGATATTTTTTCCGCAGCGTGAGCATGAGTGGTGTTGCCTGAATAATGCTGCCGATTCCTTTGAACTTGCAAATGGCAATTGTTTTAAAATCACGACCCAGGTTGTGATTGATGCCAAATATTTTTCCGGCTAACCGAACAAAACAATTTAATACAATTACAAGCGCATGAATAATTTTTTTATCAATCCAGATCTGATTACTGATTTCCATTCGCTTATTCTTTTAAT
>JAHEZG010000325.1 GCA_023251195.1 Chitinophagaceae bacterium
CCGTATATAACTGATGCAGAAAAATCATCACTTGATAAAAATGTGATTGCATTTGAACCGCACGAAGCATTGTTTGCAATTGGTCATGATGCATTAATATTTTATAGAAAGATAATTGAGTTCGCTAAAAAATTCCTCAACCAAGACGGACAATTATTTTTTGAAGTAAATCAGCAATATGGAAATGAAGTTGTTAAACTTCTTACTGAAAACAATTTCAGAAATGTTGAATTGAAAAAAGATATTAATGGCAATGACAGAATGATAAGATGTGTTTTTTGATTAGATTATGAGAAATTTGAAATTTTCGTGTATTAAATGTCTTATAATTAATATTATGTTAAGTATAATTTATTAAAGAAAGCCCCAGTTGTTTCCGGGGCTCACTTTACTAATACTCTTTAGTGCACTGATTCAGTACCTAATGCCTCAATTGCTTTTTTCACTTCATTTAATTTATCCATCATATTTAATCGTGCATACAATTCTTTCAATGCATTTAAAGTTTCAAGGTCCTTACCATTAATGCTTCTCGCCTTTTCAAGATAAGGTAAAGATCGCTGCAGTAAATCATCACCATCTGCTTTTAGTTTTTCGTAACCTTTCTGATCACTTGCCGGTAAATCATTCATCGCTTTAATTTTTTCAACCGCTCTATTGTAAATCAAAGCTCCCAAACTATAGTTGGCTACAAAATCATTCGGATTTAGAGCTATTGCTTTTTCATATGCTTTTCTTGCGTTTGCCGAGTCACTGGTATTTTCATACGCACTTCCTAATGCCTGGTACAAATCTCCTCTCGTTGGTTCCTTTTCAATTGCTGCTTTAAGTTTATCTATTACTTCGTTAAAACGATGACTGAATAAATAAAGATTCAATTGTTTAATCCTAAGATTTTGATCTTTAGGGAAAATTGCAATTCCTTTATCTAACTGTGCAATTGCACCCGAAGTGTCTTTAGCGCCTAATGAGATATCGGCCAGGTTTGAATAAATCTCAGGATCCTGAAAATGCTTGTAAATAAGTGCTTCGTATATATCCTTTGCTTCCTGGTACTTGCCTAATTTAACAGCTGCATTTGCCGCATAAAATGAAGCAGATGTATCTATTATATTCTGCTTGTAAATTGAATTCACAATACCATATATTTCGGAAACGCGATTGAAGTTATCAAAAGCTTTTTGGTAGTCTCTTGCGTTATAAGGAATTACTGCTTCGTTAAATGTATAATAAGCAAGTTCTAACCATGGGTTCATCATTTCAATTGTGAATTCTCCCTTTGCATCAAGCTCTTTTACTTTTTTATAACTATTGTATGCCTCGTTTAAATCATTAAAATCTTTTTTACGAGATGTATCGCTGTAAATTGCCATGTAAATATTCCCCCTGTAAAACCATGTCTTAGCCATGATTTTGGTGGTTTCATCATTTGTTGCTGTATTGATTGCTGTTTTGGCTTTGTCGAGTTCGCCGTTGTTCAGATAATTCCAGGCACTTACTACCTGCGACTTTTGTGCGAAAGAAACGCTGCTTACAAATACTGCAATCAAAATGAAAATCAGTTTCTTCATTATGTTAAGTTGGTGTTTGTTAAAAAATTGTTTCGGGTTTCGGGTTGTAAGATTCGGATTGGTTGTCCGATGAATTAACACTTATTAAATTGAGTAAGACTATCAGGTTAAGTTATTGACTTTCAGTAGTTGGGGTTTCGCCTGTTTCATCATTATTCAGATTGGTATCTGTAGGTGGAATTTCATTTTCATTCGCTTCCGGAACAATCATTTCAGAATCAATTTTTGCAACTGAACCAATGATGTCATCATCCGCCAAACGAATTAATCGAACTCCCTGAGTTGCTCTTCCCTGCACTTTTACTTCAGCCATACTCATGCGGATGGTTATTCCGGATTGGTTAATAATCATGAGTTCATCTTTCTCGGTTAAATCTTTCATGGCAATCAGATGACCGGTTTTAGGGGTGATGTTTAAGGTCTTCACTCCTTTTCCGCCACGATTGGTAATGCGATACTCATCAAGGTCGGAGCGTTTACCGTATCCTTTTTCTGATACTACCAGAATGGTTGATTCTTTATCGTCTTTGTCAATAGTGATAATTCCGATTACTTCATCTGTTTTACCACAAGTAATTCCTTTTACACCAATTGCACTGCGACCAACTGCTCTGAATTTGTTTTCAGGAAAACGAATGGCGCGACCTGATTGAACAGCTATCAATACTTCACAGTTTCCATTGGTTTGTTTTACATCCAGTAACTCATCTCCTTCTTCAATTGTAATTGCTATGATTCCATTGTTTCTTGGTCGGCTGAATTGTTCGAGTGTAGTTTTCTTGATGGTTCCTTTCTTTGTACAGAAAATCAGGAAATGAGAATTGAGGTATTCATGATCTTCCAGGCTTTTCACATCTATAATTGCTTTCACTGAATCACCTGCTTCAAGGTTCAACAGATTCTGTACGGCTCTTCCTTTTGAAGTTTTTGTTCCTTCGGGGATGGTATAAACTTTCTTCCAGAAACATTTTCCTTTATCGGTAAAGATTAAAAGATAAGCGTGTGTGCTGGCAACAAATATTTTCTCTATGAAATCTTCGTCGCGTGTGCTGCCACCCATTGCACCTTTTCCGCCACGACCTTGAACACGATACTCAGCCAATGGGGTGCGCTTGATGTAACCCAGGTGCGAAATGGTAATTACCATGTCTTCTTCCTGAATCAAATCTTCTAAATCAATTTCATCGGCGTTCATGATGATGTCGGTCTTTCTTGCATCACCATACTTCGCTTTAATTTCTATCATCTCATCCTTGATGATTTTGTAACGAAGAACTTCATCAGATAAAATTTCTTTGAAGTATGCAATCATCTTCATCAGTTCAGCATACTCATCTTTTATTTTGTCGCGCTCTAAACCGGTGAGTCGTGACAAACGCATTTCGAGAATTGCTTTCGCCTGTATTTCTGATAAGCCGAATTTTTCTACTAAACCTTCGCGGGCAATATCCGGAGTTTGCGAATTGCGGATGAGTGCAATTACTTCATCTAAATGATCAAGCGCAATTAATAATCCTTCGAGTATGTGTGCGCGCTTCTCTGCTTCTGCTAAATCAAACTTGGTACGACGAACAACCACTTCGTGACGGAACTCTACAAAGCTTTGAATCATATCGCGGATGTTCATTAAACGCGGGCGACCATGATCCAATGCAATATTGTTGATGCTGAAAGAAGATTGCAACGGGGTGTATTGATACAATTGGTTCAACACCACATTTGGTATTGCATCTTTTTTCAATTCAACTACCACGCGCATTCCATCTCTGTCTGATTCATCGCGCACTTCTGCAATTCCTTCTATCTTCTTTTCTCCTACCAATTCATACATGCGGATGATGCACGATGCTTTATTTACCTGGTAAGGAATTTCAGTGAATATGATTCGCTCTCTTCCGGTTTTTAAAGTTTCGAAAGTTGATTTTGCCCTAACAATTACACGCCCTCTTCCGGTACGGAAACCTTCTCTCACTCCAGATAAACCGTAAATGGTTCCGCCTGTTGGAAAGTCGGGAGCTTTAATGTGATTCATTAATTCATCAACCGTAATTTCTTTGTTGTCGATGTAGGCAATAATTCCATCTACTACCTCGGTTAAGTTGTGTGGAAGAATATTGGTTGCCATACCAACTGCAATACCTGATGCACCATTCACCAACAAGGCGGGAATGCGCGAAGGCATAACGGTTGGTTCTTTCAGGGTATCATCGAAGTTGAGTTGAAAGTCAACGGTATCTTTTTCTAAATCGGCTAATATTTCTTCTGCAATTTTCTGCAAGCGAGCTTCGGTGTATCGCATTGCTGCAGGACTATCACCATCCACGCTGCCAAAGTTTCCCTGACCATCTACCAACGGGTAACGCAAGCTCCACTCCTGTGCCATGCGCACCATTGCTTCGTACACTGAAGAATCGCCGTGCGGGTGAAATTTACCGAGCACCTCTCCCACTATTCTCGCTGATTTCTTGTATGGGCGATTTGACATTACACCCAGTTCGTACATTCCGAATAATACGCGGCGCTGAACAGGCTTTAATCCATCGCGCACATCGGGTATGGCACGCGATACTATTACCGACATCGAATAATCGATGTAGGCGGTTTTCATTTCATCTTCAATGTTAATCGGTATAATTTTTTCTCCTTCCATGCTTGGTTAGTTTCGGGTTTCGGGTTTTTAGTTTTGAGTTGTTTGACGAAAAAATCAAAGTAAATCGGATAACTATTTTGCTGTTTTTCGTTGCCTTCAAATGTAAGTTGAACGAAGCGCTATTCCTTGTAT
>JAHEZG010000039.1 GCA_023251195.1 Chitinophagaceae bacterium
GTACTGAAGAAATTTTATATGTGCAGGATTTTAACACCGCCAGAAAATATTTAGCAGGCGATTATGATCTGGAAATTCTCACGCTGCCAAGAATTTATAAATACGGAATGCGAATGCAGCAAGCACCCGAAACTTCCATTCACATACCTGTTCCGGGAACAGTTCAGTTGCAGCCAATGCAATTGGTTGTTGCAGCTTTATTTGTAAAAGAAAATAATGTGCTTACAAAAGTTTATGATTTCAATTCATTGAAAACAAACATGAGTTTGCAAGTTCAACCCGGCGAATACATTTTGATTTTCCGACCCGATAAAGGAAAACGCGCCAACCTTACACAGCAAAAAATATTTTCTGTTTCATCAAACAAAACAACTCAGGTGAAACTATGAGAACAAAATCCAATTTTAATTTTTGCTTTTTAATTTTTAATCTTCTATTCACTCTGAGTTTGTCGAAGAGCATAGCACAAACAACTACCGCCGTTGTTGGTCGCCTGACCAACAACATTGTGCGAATCATTCATCGCCTCGTTTCATGTCCCCACGAACCGAAACTGCGCCAAGCATTTCTTGTTTTTATTTTTTCACTCGCAGTTGTCACTCTGAGCTTGTCGAAGAGTTCTGCTCAAACAACTCCTCCTTCTCCCATATCAAGAATTTTATTTTTAGTTGATGCCTCATCAAGTATGATGGTATCATGGGGAAATGAACCACGAATGAATGTGGCAAAAAGAATTCTCGGGGAAATTATTGACACACTCAAGCGCAAACCGAATATCGAATTAGGATTGCGTGTTTACGGCAGTCAGACTTTAGCATCGCTTAATGATTGTTATGATACAAAATTGCTCGTGCCATTTGGAAGCAACAATGCAGGCATCATAAAAGAATCGTTAAAAAATCTGGAGCCAATGGGAATTACTCCAATCAGCATGTCCATGGAAAAAGCAGCGAATGATTTTCCGAAAGATGCGAACGCAAGAAATATTTTAATCTTAATTACTGATGGTGCTGAAAGTTGTGATACTGATCCATGCGCAGTCTCACTTGCGTTACAAAAAAACGGAGTGTTCCTTCGGCCATTCATCATTGGTTTAAATGCCGATAATACAATCGTTGCTAATTTACAATGCATGGGTGCTTTTTATAATGCACAAGACCCGCAAGGATTTAAAAATGCAATGCAACAAATTTTAAATGCCGCACTCAATCCAACTTACATTCAAGTAAATCTTCTCGATATAAATAACAATGCATCCGAGACCGATGCAGTCATGACATTTTATGATAACCGTAGCGGAGCCATTAGATACAACTACACGCACACTCTTAACTACAAAGGAATTTCTGACACAGTAAATCTTGACCCGGTGAGCGCTTATAATTTAGTAGTGCAAACCACTCCGCCGGTTGAACTGAAAGATATTGAACTCGCACCCAAGAGCATTAACAAAGTAAATGTGCCCGCACCACAAGGATTTTTATTTATTAAACTTCAGGGGAAAACAATTAACAATAACATCAACAGCAAAATAAAATGTTTGGTAAAGCAAAGTGATAAATACGGAACAGTTACAGTTCAGGAAATAAATTCATCACAAAAATTAAAATGCGGAAAATACGATTTGGAATTTCTCACATTGCCAAGAACACGGTTGAACAACATTGATATTTCTCAGAGTAAAACAACAACAATCGAAATTCCAACTCCCGGAGTTTTAACCATACAAAAAACGGTTCCGGGTTATGGAGGAATTCTTTGGCTGAATGGAACCATCTGGCAAAAAATTTATTCCCTCAATGAATTTGGTGGCAATGAAACAATTGCTTTGCAACCCGGCACTTACAAAATAGTTTTCAGATCAAAAATGTCGAAAAAAACTACTGATACAAAAGAACAACTCATTAACATTACAGCCGGAGGAACTGCTTCCGCAAAATTTTAAATTATGATGGAACAAGAAACTTTAACCATGCTCGAACAATACACCAATAAAGACATGAAGGAAACTCGCGGCGGCTTTGGTGCCGGACTCGCAGAAGTTGCAAGAAAAAATTCAAAAGTAGTTGCCCTCAGTGCTGACCTTGCAGGTTCGCTTCGCATGGATGAATTCATTAAAGAATTTCCATCGCGGTTTATTCAGGTGGGAATTGCCGAAGCAAACATGATGGGTGTTGCGGCAGGATTAACCATTGGCGGAATGATTCCTTACACCGGTACCTTCGCTAATTTTTCTACCGGAAGGGTGTATGACCAGATTCGCCAGAGCATTGCTTACTCGGGGAAGAATGTAAAAATATGTGCATCGCACGCGGGCTTAACACTGGGTGAAGACGGAGCCACGCATCAGATTCTCGAAGACATCGGCCTAATGAAAATGTTGCCGGGCATGACTGTGATAGTGCCATGCGATTACAACCAAACGAAGGCAGCAACGATTGCCATTGCTGATTATGTGGGTCCGGTTTATCTGCGCTTCGGCCGACCGAAAACTCCGAACATCACTACTGCCGAACAATTCATTATTGGAAAAGCACAACTGATGAGCGAAGGAAATGATGTCAGCATTTTCGCTTGTGGTCACTTGGTTTGGAAAGCAATTGAAGCCGCAAAAATTCTCGCAGCAAAAAATATTTCGTGCGAGGTGATAAACATTCACACCATAAAACCATTGGATGAAGAAGCGATTCTGAATTCGGTGCGCAAAACAAAATGTTGTGTAACAGCCGAAGAACATCAGCAATACGGCGGATTGGGTGAAAGCATTGCGGGAGTGCTCAGCAGAAATTTTCCGGCACCAATTGAAATGGTTGCCGTGCAGGATTCATTCGGTGAAAGCGGAAAACCCGAAGAACTTTTAACGAAGTACAATATTGATACACCAAATATTTTAGAGGCGGTTATGAAAGTTGTTGGGAGAAAAAATTCTTAGCAAAAATTTTCGCGACCATTTCCCTCTCCTTGAGAGAGGGATTAAGGGTGAGGTGTTACAGTAGTGGTGATGAAGGTTGTTGGGAGAAAAAATAATTGAATCTCAAATCAATTATCTCTGAAATATCCGTTGACATAAAAGTGACAGCCAACGGTATTTGATGTTATTGTTTGACCACTTCCAATAATAATTGGACTAAATAAATTCAGATGGTCAAGTGTGTGTCCATCAATTGACAGGTTTCCAAAAAATGAATAGTTGATCAAACAATAGGGATTAACATTTGCAAAAACGATAACAAAAATTTTCCCATTCGGTACTGTCAAAGGACTTGAAGTAATATCTTGGGTTATCCAATCCACCTTCTTATCAACTAAAAAGCATTGAATAGAATCATATGAAATTACTGTTTGCCCTTCGCTAAATCCAGGAGAAGTAATTTTTGTATATCCCGTCCACGCAATTGGATAAATGGTATCACTTCCAACCAATACACTATTGGAAACATATGGCAAGTATAAATTTTTACCCGAAGGAACTGTGTAAGCAACATTACTGTCAAGAAAAACTGTTGTTATATTATTTAATCCGTCAGGGTAATCGAAACTTCCATAACTCTCTTTTGCTTCATTCGCATATAACGCATAAGGCACACTCATCATTTGCGAAATTCCCATCAACACATAATTGCTTCCGCCTGCTGTATCAATTTCTGTTTTCAAAAACTTGTAATTCTTTCCCCAATTAATGGTGCTGAAATTTCCGGTTACAACTGTTCCGTTTCCAATCACCACAGAAAATAATCCTGTGGTATCAGTAGTCGGGTTTTGTGTTTCAACATAAACCGCAACACCCGAAGCAGAGCTGTCGAGTATGCTCAACTGCAAACTAACTGTTTGATTGGAGAGCGCAGCACCCGACGAATTCAAAACAACTGCCTGGTAATTGAAACCCTGTGGTGCTTGTGCGAATGCGTGAAGTGTAACAGTCATTGCTATTGCAAGAGAAAAAAGTCTCAGCAGGGTTACACGCAGTGAACCCTGCGTTGGTGTGATAATATTTTTCATAAACTGATTTTTATGAATTTGGATGAAGAGATGATTTTATGATTCGTATCAAGCAGATTGATAAAATAAATTCCGGCTGCCAACTGACTGAGTTCAATGCTGTTTGAATTTATGGTGCCCGAAAATATTTTCATCCCGAAAGTATTAAACACTTCTGCTGAATTTACAGCATTGATATTCCCATTAAAATAAATCCGGTCACTCGCAGGATTCGGAAAAATACTGATGCTGTTGTTCGGCGAATTCGGAATTCCATTCACCACATATACAAATGAGCCGGTATAAAATCCCTGCGAAATCATTGAAGTGGTTGTTCCCTTTTTTCCAACCACAGGTTCGCCCAAAGAAGTTTTCATTGTAATTCCCGAAGCAGTCATTACACTTCCATTGCTGTTAATGATTTTCCGTTCCATACTTTGCGCAAAGCAGTCTGATAAAGTGAAAGTGATAAATAAAAAGAAGAAAACTTTTTTCATAAACTGAAAATGATGAACCGAAGATAGAATATTAACGCAAAGGGTTGTATGAACTCTTATAACTCTTAATTTATGTTGCTTGTATTCTTTGCGTCTCTGCGCCTTTGCGGTAAAATGCATTTTTGCAGCAAACAATAACAAATCTGATTCGCAGTTAAACTTTATATTAAAATCGCAGTCAGAAAATTTCTTCATCTTCAAATCTCCAAATTGCCGAATCTTCAAATCATTTTTTGAATGACCCTTCAAATAACCGATTCAGAATTATTAATGCAGTTTCGCACCACTGACCGGCGTGAGGAGAGTTATACCATTCTCATTAGTCGTTATCAGGAGCGGTTGTACTGGCACATCAGAAGAATTGTGATTGACCACGATGATGCAAATGATATTCTGCAAAATGTTTTTATCAAGGTGTGGAAGAGCTTGGATGGTTTTCGTGAAGACTCGCAATTATTTACTTGGTTGTACAGGATTGCCACAAACGAAAGCATCACCTTTTTAAACAGCAAGAAGAAACGGTTTTATCTTCCGATTGAAGATGTTACTAAGGAATTAAAAAACAAACTCACCACTTCCGGAAATTTTTCGGAGAGCAAAACCGAATTGAAACTGCAGGAAGCCATTTTGAGTTTGCCTGAAAAACAAAGAATTGTTTTTAATCTCCGCTACTACGACGAAATGCCATATGAAGAAATGAGTCGCGTGCTCGGCACATCGGAAGGTGCATTGAAAGCATCCTTTCATCATGCTGTGAAAAAAGTAGAGAAATTTTTACTCGCCGATTAAACTTCATTGAGATACAAGCATCATAGCACAAACAGAAAAAAAATATCTGCAACAACCCGAAACTCGAAACAATAAACTCGGAACTTTTAAAAAATGGAAACCAGGAACGACATACTAAATGAATTAAAACAACTCTCTCCGCTTTTAGCTGAACGGAAAAAAGAGAATTTGTTTTCCGTTCCCAAAAATTATTTCAGCAGCGTGGAAGAAAAGGTGATGGAAAAAATTTATGCTGAATCAGTGAGTGCCGAATTGAAGGATTCAAGTTTGAAAGAATTTAAAAGGCAGGAAGTGTTTGATGTGCCTTATGGATATTTCGAGCGATTGCCAAACCAGATTCTGCAAAAGACTTCCCGCAAAAAATCACTTACATTTTTAGAAAGTGTGAATGATTATTTTCAATATTCTTTTCGCTTAACACATTTGTTTGCTGCAACTCCAATGTTTGCTGTGATGATTTTAGCAGTTGTTGTTTTAAATCGCCCTGCCGATGTGATTGAAATCACTTCGCCTGTTACGCAGGTGAGCAACGAAGAAATCAGCAATTATCTTTCTGATAATATTTCTTCACTCGATGAAAGCTCCATTGTTGCGCAAATGGATGATAACTCAATTTCAAAACTCGCATCAGGCATTGAACAGGAAGCAAATGAATACGATGAACTTTTGATTGATGCAACGCAAATTACAATTGATGACATTCAAAATCTTTAATCAAAAAATAATTTTTACAAAATGAAAAAGAGAATTTTTTTAATGACGATTGTGCTTGCGATTTGTGTAATTGCTAAAGCACAACCCGGTCCCGGCGGTGGCGACAAGAAAGAAAAAATTGAAGCCATAAAAATCGGATACCTCACCAAGCAATTAGAACTTACTGCTGATGAAGCAAAGGTTTTCTGGCCTATTTATAACCAGTATGATGCAGAGATGGAAGTAATTCGCAAGGGACGATTAACTGAATTAATGAATGCGAAAATTAATTTCGAATCAATGAGCGATGCCGATGTTTCAAAAACAATTGACAATGAATTCAATTCGCAACAACAGGAACTCAACATTAAAAAGAAATACAATGAAGAATTCAAAAAAGTGTTGCCTGTAAAAAAAGTTGCAAAGTTTTGGGTAGCCGAACAAAAATTCAAACTTTATTTACTTGAACAATTAAAACAACAAAAGGAAAATGGTATGCCGCCACCAAAAGGTCCGGGTCCGGGCGGACCGCATTAGATTGTTGGCATACGAAATGCAAATACATTTACCCTTTTAAAATTTATACACTGCTTTCAATAAAATTTCATCTCTTAAAAATCAATCTTTAAAAAATAATTAATTATGAAAAAAGGAATTTTAAAATTTTCGTTTCTTTCTCTTTTATTCTTTGCCACTTTCACTTCATGCAGAAAAGAACAAAGTGACAGCGATACCGGTGTAGCAACTGATAACTTCAAAGCAGAAAATGAATCAGACAGAATTTGGGATGCTGTAAATTCTTCGGCTTATGAAAACAGTATTTTAAAAACCGAAGAAGGAAATTTTGCCTTGCTTCCGTCATGTACCGAAGTTTTCCTGGACACGATACCTGATTCAATTACAGGGGAGAAATCAATCACTATCTTATTTGATACCACCAATAATTTAGGATGCCTTTGCAGTGGCTGGGATAACAAGTATCGCAAGGGAGAAATTAAAGCAACATGGACCGGCCCATATCGCGAGGCAGGAACTGTCATAACAATTACCACTCACAACTACTATGTAAACAGTGATAAGTTTGATTATGTAAAAACGGTAACCAACAACGGAACAAATGGAGCAGGTCATTTAACTTATTCTATAAATGTAAGTGTGGCAAACATTGCTTTCACCGATGGCACAACGATGAGTTGGACATCGCAACGAAATCGTGAATGGGTGGAAGGACAAGGAACACTTACTCCCTTAGATGATGAATATTCAATTACAGGTACCGCCGAAGGAACAAGTCGTGCCGGTATAAATTTTACTGCGAGTATTACCAATCCTTTAATTATTGCTGTTGGTTGTCCGCACATAAAGCAGGGAACAATAGAAATTACACCCGATGGAAAACCTGTTCGCACTTTGGATTTCGGAACCGGGGCTTGCGATAGTCAGGCAACCGTTGAAATCAACGGAGTGGTTTATAATATTGTTTTACAGTAACACCTGAAAACAAGAATGCAACTGGAGCTTTCCGATTTTCGGAAGGCTCTTTTTGTTTTAGTAAGTTACAATTGTCTTTCTCCTCCGTATTTTCGCAACTGAAAAATTTAGCATTTCTTCATCATGATAAAATTATATGTGATTCTATTTTTATTTCCTCTTGCTTGCAATGCACAAGAGGGATTTTATTTAGGTGTAAATGCAAATAATGGATTATACTGGCTTTATAATAAATATGATTTTAGTCTGAATGATTCTACCGACTTGAAAACGGTGCCCCCTGATGCTTTTAAATTTTCAAATCATTTTGTTGCTGGTTTGAATTTTGGATTTGGAATTAGTGAAAGATTTGGAGTCGATACAAGGATAAATTATTCTCAGTTTCAACAGAACTATCGCAGGATAATTGGAATGAGTAATCCTATAACATTTATGAATTTTATTACCAAATTAAATTATACAGAATTTCAGTTAACAGGTACTTATTGTATCACAAATCCGTATGAACATAGCATAATTCCATATTTCAAGGCAGGCATAAATTTTTCATATTTATTAAAATATATTGATAAAGAGGTTTACCCCACAACTTATCCTGATATTTCAGAAAATGTTAACTCGAATGGTAAATATTATAGTAACTGGACAGGGAGTAATTACTATTATGAAGGGACATGCGATTTTATTTACAATCGATTTGTTTGGGGAACTGATTTTGGGTTCGGATTAAATATTCCAGCTTCAGATCATTTTCAGATCGGAATTGAATTAATTGCAAAATACGATATTAGAAATACTGATAATTTAAATGCAAATGCACACTTACCTGATACAACTATAAAATATTGGCATGTACATAAGGAAGGTTATGATGGACCAAGTACAGAAAGACCTTTATCGCATAATATTTATACTGGCTTAGGAATAACAGTCAATTATTTTTTTAGAAGTCGCTATGATTATTAGTTGTTCTGAATATTGTTTTTGAAATAATTTATTTGATCCGGCCAAATTTTTCTTCTTTCTGCTCGCACATACTTCTTGCCTCTCTCCTCTGTATTTTCGCTCCTGAAAATTTGAATCTTTAATGAAGCCAGAAGTCTATAAACCAAAAAACAAAATCAGAATTGTGACTGCTGCATCGCTGTTCGATGGGCACGATGCTGCGATAAATATTATGCGCCGCATTATTCAGGCGAGTGGTGCGGAGGTGATTCACCTGGGGCACGACAGAAGTGTGAAAGAAATTGTGGACTGCGCCATTCAGGAAGATGCACAGGCGATTGCGATTACGAGTTATCAGGGCGGGCACAATGAGTTTTTCAAATACATGCACGATATGCTGAAGGAAAATGGTTGTGGTCACATAAAAATTTTCGGTGGCGGCGGCGGCACTATTCTTCCTTCTGAAATTGCTGACTTACATGATTATGGCATCACACGGATTTATCATCCGGATGACGGCCGCTCGATGGGATTGCAGGGAATGATAAATGATTTGTTGCAGCAGTGCGATTTCGCAACGGGTGAAATGCTGAACGGAGAAATAAATCATCTCGATGCAAAGCATCCGCATTCCATTGCACGATTGATTTCTTCAGCAGAAAATTTTCCGGATGTGGCGAAGCCCGCATTGACTGAAGTTCATCAGAAAGCAAAATCAGTTAAGACACCAATACTTGGTATAACAGGAACAGGTGGTGCCGGAAAATCTTCTCTCGTGGATGAACTCGTTCGCCGTTTTCTCATTGACTTCAAAGACAAAACCATTGCAATTATTTCTGTTGACCCATCGAAACGGAAAACAGGTGGTGCATTGCTCGGCGACAGAATCCGCATGAACAGCATCAACAATCCACGGGTGTATATGCGCTCGCTTGCCACACGACAATCGAATCTTGCCCTGTCGAAATATGTGAAGGAAGCATTGGATATTGTGAAGGCAGCCGGTTACGATTTAATCGTTCTCGAAACATCAGGTATCGGGCAGAGCGATACTGAAATCACCGACCACAGCGATGTGAGTTTGTATGTGATGACTCCTGAATATGGTGCGGCATCGCAATTGGAAAAAATTGACATGCTCGATTTCGCCGACATCATTGCGCTCAACAAATTCGATAAGCGCGGCGCACTCGATGCCATTCGCGATGTGAAAAAACAATACAAGCGCAATCACCAACTCTTCGAAATTGCGGATGAAAAAATTCCGGTATTCGGAACCATTGCATCGCAGTTCAACGACCCGGGCATGAACAGTTTGTATCGTGCGGTGATGGATAAGATTGCGGAGAAAACTTCTTCCAAACTTTCTTCTCACTTCGAATCATCGGAGGAGATGAGCGAAAAAATTTACATCATTCCACCTGCGCGCATTCGTTACCTCAGTGAAATTTCGGAAAACAATCGTGCGTATGATAAATGGAGTTTGAACCAAAGTAAAATCGCACAGGAGCTGCACAGCATCCGTCAAACCATTGACACACTTTCTTCTTCAAAAATCAGTGACAAGGAAAAATTGCAAAAGCAGTTGGAAGAATTGTATGCCGAAAATGATTTGCGTTTAGATGGGCAAGTGAAAAAATTAATTGCCGAATGGAAAAAGAAATGCGACAACTACCGCAATGAATATTATGTGTATCAGGTGCGCGGCAAGGACATCAAAATAAAAACACACACCGAATCACTCTCGCATTTACAGATTGCAAAAGTTGCTGTTCCGCGATTTGAATCGTGGGGCGAAATTGTGCGTTGGGTGATGCAGGAAAATTTCCCCGGCGAATTTCCATACACCGCCGGCGTGTTTCCGTTCAAGCGTGAAGGCGAAGACCCTGCGCGCATGTTCGCCGGCGAAGGCGGACCCGAACGAACCAACCGTCGCTTTCACTATGTATCGAAAGGACTTCCTGCAAAAAGATTGTCAACTGCTTTTGACAGTGTTACACTTTATGGTCGCGACCCGGAATATCGTCCCGACATTTATGGCAAGGTCGGCAACAGCGGTGTGAGCATTTGTTGTCTCGACGATGCGAAAAAATTATACAGCGGTTTTCATCTCAGCGACCCAAAAACTTCGGTGAGCATGACCATCAATGGTCCCGCTGCCATCATCACTTCATTCTTCATGAATGCAGCCATTGACCAGCAGTGCGAATTGTATATCAAGGAACACGGAATGGAAGATGAAGTCAACAAAAAAATTGATTCACTCTTCAAATCAAAAAAACTTTCCCGACCAAAATACCAGGGAGAATTACCCGAAGGCAACGACGGACTCGGACTCCTCTTACTCGGTGTTACAGGTGAAGATGTTTTACCAAAAGATGTTTACGAAAAAATAAAAACACAAACACTCGCTGCCGTTCGCGGCACGGTGCAGGCAGATATTCTGAAAGAAGACCAGGCGCAGAACACCTGCATTTTCTCTACCGAATTTTCACTTCGGTTGATGGGTGATGTGCAGGAATATTTTATTAATCATAAAGTCCGCAATTTTTATTCGGTGTCCATCAGCGGTTACCACATTGCCGAAGCAGGCGCCAATCCCATTTCACAACTTGCGTTCACACTTGCCAATGGTTTCACTTATGTGGAATACTACCTGAGCCGCGGAATGAACATTGACGATTTCGCGCCCAACCTTTCTTTCTTTTTCTCCAATGGCATTGACCCCGAGTATGCGGTCATCGGCAGAGTGGCGCGCAAAATCTGGGCGAAGGCAATGAAGCTGAAGTATGGCGCCAACGAGCGCTCGCAGATGCTCAAGTATCACATACAAACCAGCGGCCGCTCGCTGCACGCGCAGGAAATTGACTTCAACGACATACGCACAACTCTGCAGGCGCTCTATGCCATTTACGATAACTGCAATTCGCTTCACACCAATGCTTATGACGAAGCCATCACCACGCCCACCGAAGAAAGTGTGCGCCGCGCCATGGCAATCCAGCTCATCATCAACAAAGAACTCGGGCAGGCGAAAAATGAAAATCCGCTGCAAGGCAGTTTCATTATCGAAGAGCTGACCGAGCTGGTGGAAGAAGCAGTGCTTGCCGAGTTCGACCGCATCACCGAGCGCGGCGGAGTGCTCGGCGCCATGGAAACCATGTATCAGCGTGGAAAAATTCAGGAAGAGAGTTTGTATTACGAAACCCTCAAGCACACCGGCGAATTCCCCATTATCGGTGTCAATACTTTCCTCAGTTCAAAGGGTTCACCCACCATACTTCCCAAAGAAGTTATTCGCGCCACCACCGACGAAAAAGAATACCAGATTGAAATGCTCCGCAACCTGCACACCTTCCACTCCGCAAAATCAGAGGCGCTGCTCAAAGATTTACAACACGCCGCCGTGCAGAATAAAAACATGTTCGCGCACCTCATGGAAGCAAGCAAGCACTGCTCCCTCGGTCAAATTACTTCTGCGCTGTTTGAAGTGGGAGGGCAATACCGCAGAAACATGTAACATCAATAAATATGGAACTTGTAATCATCCAGAAAAAAATATTTGTTGTTCGCGGTCAGCGAGTGATGTTTGATTTTCATCTGGCGGAATTGTATGGGGTGAAAACAAAGGTGTTGATACAAGCTGTCAAGAGAAATATCAGAAGATTTCCATCCGATTTTATGTTTCAGCTTAATCGGGAAGAGCTATTAATCTTGAGGTCACAAATTGTGACCTCAAGTTGGGGAGGCAGCCGGTATCTACCTTATGCATTTACAGAACATGGCATCACAATGCTTTCAAGTGTTTTGAAAAGTGATACAGCAATTGATGTAAACATTGCAATCGTGCGCGCCTTCATTTTACTGAAGCAATACAACAACGATATTAAATTGTTGAGAAAAGAAATGCATGAGATGGAGGGAAGGTTCAATAGAAAGTTTGATAACATCAATGAGATAATTGAATACCTGATTACTAAACCAGAACCAAAAGAAGAAAAACCAAAACCTAAAAAACAAATTGGATTTAGAATTGGTGGAAATAAAAAATAGTTTTGAATATGGAAATTACTAAAGACAAAGTCGCAAAAAAAATGTTGGGTTACATGAAGCGGAAAATTTCATTAACTGAATTAGTGGATTGGGCGGAGCGCGCCGTGATGGATGGGAAATTTAAATCAGGTGAAGAAAAAATATTGCGTGATGTTACAGGGCGGCTTGGTGTGGCTGATGTAAAAACATTTGGCTTAAGCTGGGAAGATTGCGATTCGCTGATGAAAAAATTAGGATATAAAATCAGAATACAGGCAACTGCTGCTTAGTAATGCAATGAAAAAGATTTTCATTTTCTTCTTGCTTAATTTTTTTGTTGCAGGAAATTTATTTGCACAGAAGGAAGCAAACATTTGGGTGTTTGGAAATGGGGCTGCGTTGGATTTCAATTCAGGAAGTCCAATTCCATTTTCTGTTGATTCATTTACAAGTGTTGAAGGGTGCGCTTCAATAGCGGATTCAAATGGGCATCTGTTGTTTTACACAAATGGAGAAACTGTTTGGAGTAAGAATTATTCAATAATGCAAAATGGCAATGGCCTATTGGGAGGACTTTCTTCTACTCAATCCTGTCTAATTGTTCCTCAACCAAGTCATCCAAATATCTATTATGTTTTTACAACAGATGAATTGGAAAATAGCGGCCTTTATGGTTTTAGATATTCGATTGTAAATATGAGTTTCAATGGAGGGAATGGGAAAGTCGTTTTGAAAAATCAACTTCTTTTTTCACCAACGACCGAAAAACTTGCAGCAACTAAACACTCAAATGGGATTGATTTTTGGATAGTTGGGCATAACGAAACAAATGATTTCTATTCATACCTTCTTGATAGTTCAGGAATAAATAATTTGCCAATTATTTCTTCTGTTGCTTCCATTATGGGACAAGGTGATAGCCAGACAAAATTTTCTCGAGATGGTTCAAAATTTGCCTCGGCAGGCATTGTTGGAATTTACCAATTTGATAATTCTTCGGGAATTATTTCTTATACATTAAGTTTAGGGTGTGCTTCAGATTGTTACGGAGTTGAATTTTCTCCAAATAGTAATCTGCTATATGTGAGTGGTTATTCTTCTCCCCCAGTTTTATACCAATATAATTTGTTAGCTGGTTCCGATTCAGATATTATTAATTCGAAAATTGTAATTGACACTTTCAATGTTACAGGTGGTCAGTTACAATTAGGACCAGATGGGAAAATCTATTGTGCTCAAAGTAATTATCCGCAAGGAGAAAATTTTTTAAGTGTAATTAATTCTCCGAACTCGATTGGGTTAAGTTGCGATTATCAAGATAGCGCAGTTAGTTTAGGTGAATCGAAAGTTTGCTATTTAGGATTGCCAAATTTTTGCGCAAGCTTTTTCTCAAATTTTTATAATGAAGTTAAAAGTGTTGATAATTCGAATGTAATTTCTATTTATCCCAATCCCTTCACCGAAGATTTTCAATTAAGTATTACAGGTGCAGAAACAGATGCAGAGGTCAGCATTTACAACATCATCGGTCAGCAACAAGAGCACCTCAACATCAGTCACAGCAAGAGCATCCGTCAAACCCTTTCGCTCCGCAATTATTCAGCAGGAGTTTACCTCGTAAGCATCACCGTAAACGGGCAGCGCTTTATGCGCAAGGTGGTGAAGGAATAAAAATGTCTGAATTAAGATTTGTAGGATTTGTGGATGAAAGGATAAATACAAATTGTGTTGTCTCCTAAAATCTTGTAATCCAAAAAATCCAAATTCAGATATTATTCAGCAGGAGTTTACCTCGTAAGCATCACCATAAGCGGGCAGCGCTTTATGCGGAGGGTGGTGAAGGAATAAAAATGTCTGAATTAAGATTTTTTTGATTCATGTGATTAGCTCACTGATTTTTATTTTTTTTATTTGAATTCGTGAACCTGCGGTTTGTTGTGATTAGCAACTTTTATTTATCATAAAGATCAAACGAATCATCTTTCTGAAATTATAGTTCAGACAATTTGATGATGAAATACAATAAAAAATATTTTTACCTGACTAAGTAAAATTTACTTTTACAGAATTAAAAAAATGCACTCATGAAAGTTGTGGTAGATATAAAAGACAGCAAAGCAGATTTTGTGTTAGAGCTTTTGAAAAGTTTATCGTTTGTGAAAGTGAAAAAAATATCTCCTGAGAAAGCGCAACTCATTGAAGAAATAAAAAGTGCAGTGAGCGAAGTGAATCTTGCCCGTCAGGGAAAAGTGAAATTAAAAACTGCACAGCAATTATTGAATGAGTTATAGAATCGAGGTTTCAGAAACCTTTAAGCACCAGCTCAAGCGGCTTGCAAAAAAATATCACTCGCTGAAAAATGAATATGCAGGGCTGATAAAATCATTAGAAGAAAATCCGCATCTCGGCACTCCCATCGGAAACAACTGCTACAAAATCCGGCTTGCCATTGCAAGCAAGGGAAAAGGAAAGAGTGGAGGCGCAAGAGTTATCACAAACATTTTTGTGAGCGCAGAAATTATTTATCTCCTATCCATATATGATAAATCAGAGAAAGAAAATCTCAGTGAAAAAGAATTGCAAAAACTTTTATCGGACATAAGAGGATAACATATCACAAAATGTGATACCATCTCAACGCATATCAGCATTTACAATATCATCGGTCAGCAACAAGCGCACCTCACCATCAGCCACAGCAAGAGCATCCATCAAACCCTTTCGCTCCGCAATTATTCAGCAGGAGTTTACCTCGTAAGCATCACCGTAAACGGGCAGCGCTTTATGTGGAGGGTGGTGAAGGAATAAAATGTCTGAATTAAGATTCGTAGGATTTGTGGATGAAAGGATTTATACAAATACTATTGCTTCCTAAAATCTTTTAATCCCAAAAATCCTAATTCAGATATTATTCAGCAGGAGTTTACCTCGTAAGCATCACCGTAAACAGGCAGCGCTTTATGCGCATGGTGGTGAAGGAATAAAAATGTCTGAATTAAGATTCTTTTGATTCGTGTGATTAGCTCTCTGATTTTTATTTTTTTTATTTGAGTTCGTGAACCTGCGGTTTGTTGTGATTAGCAACTTTTATAAATCATAGTATTCATATTAATCACACGAATCATAGTTCAGACAATAGGTGTAAGTGTAATCAGGCAGTGCTTTATCCGCAAGGTTGTGAAACAGTAACGGAATAAAAATTATAACAGTAAAAAGGCTTGTTTGCCGTTGTTAATTCTTTACCAGTGTCCCTATTTTTTTTCCTTGTAAAACTTTCAAAAGATTACCGGGTTCGTTGGCATTAAATACTATGATGGGTAAATTATTTTCCTGACATAAAGTAAAGGCGGTCATATCCATCACATTCAGGTTCTTCTGATAGGCTTCCTGAAAAGAAATGGTCTCAAATTTTTTTGCGTTTTTATTTTTCTCCGGATCTGAAGTATAAATTCCATCAACCCGTGTTCCTTTCAATAACACATCAGCTTCAATTTCTATGGCACGCAATGCGGCGGCAGTATCAGTTGTGAAATAAGGGTTGCCGGTTCCTGCACCGAAAATAACTACTCTTCCTTTCTGCAAATGACGAATGGCACGGCGACGGATATAAGGTTCGCAAACTTGTTCAATTTTAATGGCTGATTGCAGTCGTGTTGGAACACCGGAATGTTCGATGATGCTTTGCAAAGCAATGCCGTTCATAAGTGTGGCAAGCATTCCCATGTAATCGCCCTGTGCTCGATCAATACCACTACCTTCTGCATCCATTCCACGAAAAATATTTCCGCCACCAATAACAATGGCCACTTCAACACCAGCGGTTACTGCAGCTTTAATTTCCTGCGCATAAAGCTTTGTCATTAACGGATCAATTCCGAATTGCTGTTTTCCCATGAGCGATTCGCCACTGAGCTTTAAAAGTATTCGTTTGTATTTCGAAGGCATGATTACTAAGTGAAAAATTAAAAGTGAAAAGTGAAAAATTTTTAGCGGGCGAAAAGTAATCACAAAAAAAAAGCTCCGATAAAATCGAAGCTTTTTTCTTTTTAGCTGAGTGACATTCTAATGAAAGAATTTACTTTTAAATTCGGATCAATGTCTTTCAATACATCGGCTACCGTTTTATCTGCATTCTTTACAAATTGCTGATTAATCAATGTGTTTTCTTTAAAGAATTTCTGCAATTTACCTGCAGCAATTTTATCAATCATGTTTTCAGGCTTGCCTTCAGCTTTTATTTGTTCGCGGGCAATATCCAATTCACGATCAATTGTGGTCTGTGGCACATCATCTTTATCAACCGCAACCGGACTCATTGCCGCAATTTGCATTGCAATGTCTTTTCCGGTAGTTTGCAATTGTTCAAGGTTTAAGCTGTAAGAAACCAACACACCAACTTTATAACCTGTGTGGATGTATGGAACAACCAATGCGCCTTCAATGCGCTCAAATTTTTTGATTGAAATATTCTCTCCGATTTTTCCAACCAGGTCAGAAATGCGGTCTCCTACTGTGCGTGTTTCGTAGGGCAATGACATTACTTCTTCAACAGTTTTTACATTGTTAATCAAAGCAAGTTCTGCCACTTCCTTAGCGAAGCCCACAAACTCATCATTCTTTCCAACGAAATCTGTTTCGCAACCAAGGTTCAAAGCGATTCCTGATTTTCCATCGATAGAAGTGATAGCAATCACTACACCTTCTTTCGCATCGCGGTCAGAGCGAAGCGCTGCTACTTTTTGTCCTTTCTTGCGAAGCAAATCAATTGCCGCTTCAAAATCACCATTTGCTTCCACCAGTGCTTTTTTGCAATCCATTAAGCCTGCGCCTGTTTTTTTGCGCAACTCATTTACGGCTGATGC
>JAHEZG010000326.1:0-675 GCA_023251195.1 Chitinophagaceae bacterium
AATATCTATTTTAATCTCACGCAGCACACAGGCAGAGATGCTTATTTACAATATGCAGGGGCAACTTGTTTCCAACAAAAGCATATCACTCCGTGCCGGAGAAAATCATTTTACTCAACCAACTCCGTATTCACAAGGCATGTACCTGTTGCAAGTGCGAACAAAGAGCGAGGTTAGGAATGTGAAGTTTATGAGGGAGTAAAAAAGTTAATAGTTAATAGTGAACAGTAAATAGTGAAATTATTGGTGCAGTATAACAGTTTTTGTGCTTCCTTTAATTTTATAAACACTACATAAAGATAAAAATGGAAGTACTACTCGAAATTGCCGGCCGCACTGCGTTGGTTTATGTTTTTTTGTTGGTGTGTATTTTATTATTTGGTAAAAAAGAATTATCGCAACTATCAGTCATTGATTTGATTTTTATACTGTTGCTTTCTAATTCGGTGCAAAATGCCATGATAGGGCCTTCAACCAGTTTAGATGGCGGCTTTGTATCAGCACTGGTTTTGTTTTTGCTCAACTTCACTTTTAAAAGTTTTTTATTTAAAAACACGAAACTTCAAAAACTGGTTGAAGGAAATCCTGTATTGCTCATTAACCACGGGCAGGTGGTTGATGATAATTTAAAGCAACAGAAAATTACCATCAGTGAAATCATGAGTTCCATTCGTG
>JAHEZG010000326.1:686-4301 GCA_023251195.1 Chitinophagaceae bacterium
TTGAACCCGATGGAAACATCAGTGTGATATCATATGAAAACGGAAGGCACACCATTCATAAACGAAAAAATGTTAAGCCGGTGCTCAATCAATAAAACGCTTTAACGAAAAAGAAAAATGCGGATAGTTTAGTTCGCAACTGCCCGTATTAATTTCAACAAGGTTGGTTCAGGAAAAATATTAATTCTCAATCAACCCTCTTCCTTCTTTCTTCAGTAATCCATGTTCTTTGAGTTCCTTCATTATTTTATCAAGAATGCCATTGATGAACTCACCGCTTTGGGGAGTGCTGGCAATATCAATGTATTCGTTCGTGCCAGCTTTTAATGGAAAGTTAGGTAAGTATACTAATTCAGCAAACGCTATTTCAGTATCGCACCTTTATTTAAGGTTGATTATTTAGTTAAGATTTTTACTTTCGGCACTCAAATTTTTTAATCAATTCCAAATCACCTTTTATTTTATGAATAAACTTTTCATTTTTATTGCAACAATTTTATTTGCTTTTGCAATCACTTGCAATACTGCATCGGCTCAATTAACAGTTCTTACAGAAAGTTTTGATGGCACTCTTTTTACCCCAACAGGTTGGTCATTGAATCCAAATCCAGGGGTGTCATCTGCTGTTTGGACCCGGCGAACTAATGGCAACACGCAATTAGCAATGGTGCCACATACCGGTGCTGCAATGGCGAGTTTCCGTTCTACGAATTTTGGTACCCCGGCAGGCACTTCCCTGTCAGGTGATTTTCAATCCTTGATAACACCAATGTTTGATTTGAGTAGTCGTGGAGCAGCAATAGCATCAGTCAATTTTTGGATGTTTCGCGATAGTTTATTAGCCACCAACGAAGACAGTTTATCGGTTTATATTAACACAACTAATTCGTTAACCGGTGCTTCGTGGATGGGTACTGTTGTTCGCAATAACAGTATTGCGATTCCAAATTCAGAAGCATTTAATGGATGGTACATGTATACATTTTATTATCCTGCTGCATTTACAGGCGCCACTAACTATATTTTATTTAAAGGTGTAGCGGAACAAGGTGCGCGCATTTACATTGATGATGTATCGTATGATACTTATCCGATTGTATGCAGCGGTACTCCTGCAGTTGGCGATATCATAAATCCATTACCATTGATATGCAATGGTGGAGGTTCAACCCTTTTATCATTGCAATTTCCATTAACGGGAATTGGTGGTGTACAATACAATTGGCAAATGAGTAACAGCGCAACCGGACCATGGAGCGGTGTGGGAACAGGTGCTGATACATTGGAATCTCCGGTTTTAAGTTCTACTACTTATTTTCAATGCATTGTCAATTGCCTTACTTCAGGTTTATCTGACACCACTAATGTTGATTCAGTAGTTGTATCATCTAATTTGAGTCCTGCCATTTCTGTTTCCGGTACTACAACTTTTTGCCAGGGCAGCAATAGTTTATTAGTTGCTGGCGGAGCTTCTACTTATTTGTGGACTCCTTCATCAAGTATTACAAATGCAGGTGAGGCAGATATGGATTCAATAATGGCTGCACCAATTGCCAATACAACATACAGTGTTATCGGAACTGATTTAAATGGATGTGTCGGAACAACAAATGTTATCGTTACTATCAATCCTTCTCCGGTATTAAATGCAACTGCTTACGCTTATTCTTCAAATAATGTATTAACAAGTACTATCATTTGTTTAGGTGACTCGGTACGATTAAATGCAATTCCATTTGGAGGTGGTAACCCATGGACTTATTTGTGGAATGATGGCGCAACCACAAGAGTTGATTCTATTATTCCTTTAGTAACTACAACTTACATTGTAACTGCAACTGTAACAGCAACCGGATGTACTGCTAATGACACCATTGTTATTACCGTAAATTCTGGTACTCCTCCTGTAATTACTCTTTCTCCAACAGGACCATTATCAGTATGTGATGGGGTAGGAGTTCAAATTATTGCATCGGGAGCTACTGATTATTTATGGACACCTTCACTTGGTTTAAATAATGCAACCAATGATACAATCATTGCATCGCCTGCTGCCAATACAATGTATATTGTTTCGGCTTCAAACCCTGGAAGTTGTATTGCGAAAGACACCATTCAAATAAATGCAGGTGTATCGCCTGTTGCTACAGCAATTATATTTTCCGGTACTGATACCATCTGTGCTGGTACTCAAATTATTTTACAAGGTGGACCTATTGGGGGCGGGACTAATAGTTTTGAATGGAGCAATGGTTCAGTTACAAGAAACGACACCATTTCTCCTGTTAGTTCAGGAGAGTATAGTGTTACTGTAACTACTGCAATTGGCTGTAGTGATACTGCTTCGGTAAGTGTTGTGGTGGAAGCAGGTACTGCTCCAACAGTTTCTATTTCGCCTGCAGGGCAGTTGGCTTCATGCGATGGAATGCCGGTTGAAATTACCGCTACCGGAACCGGTACAAGTTATACATGGTCGCCTGCACTTGGATTGGATAATACAACAGGAAGTATTGTTAATGCCTCACCGACTGCTACCACAAACTATACTGTAACTTCAACCTTGGGTAATTGCGAAGCATTGTTAACTTTTACTTTGCTAGCCGGAAACTCGCCGGTATTAAATGCTACAGCATATGATTTACTTACTCCAACACCATTAAACGATTCGATATGCGGAGCTGTTGGCGATATTATTCGTTTAAATGCGATACCAGGTGGCGGAGCTAATCCATGGAGTTATTTATGGAATAACGGACATACAGCCCGTGTTGATACCGTAATGTTAACTGCTGCTTCAACCACCTACACTGTTATTGCTACAAATAATGTAACAGGATGTGTTGGTTATGATACCATTGTAGTGACATTAATTGAAACGCCAATTGCAAATTTTTCATTTACCAATACAGGCAATAATTATTCGTTCAGCGACCTGTCAACCGGAACTATTAATTCATGGTATTGGGATTTTGGTGATGGTAATAACACCACTACACAAAACCCGAATTACACTTATACTAATCCCGGAACCTATGTTGTTAAATTATTGATTACCGGCCAGTGCGGAGTTGATTCTATAGAACAAACAATTGTAATTGATGGTATTTCAAACATTAACACAGGCATGAATGTATCTTGTTATCCGAATCCAATGAATGATGAATTTAATTTATCGTTTACTGCGAATGAGAATGAGTTTGTTTATTCTTTAGTAAATGTTTTAGGTCAGGAAATAATTACCGGCCAATTGAATACTTCTGCGAATCGTGTTTTTTCAAAAACACTTTCATTAAAAGGATTGAGCGCGGGAAGTTATATTCTTCATTTGAAATCAGCATCGCAAACTGCAATTATTAAATTGAAGAAATTGTAAATAAAAAAGGAGAAGCAGTTAGATTTATTTTTTCTGCCTGGAAATAAAAATCCCCGATGGATTTACGAATCTATCGGGGATTTTTTTATTCGAAATTTTTTTAAAAAGAAAATATTAATTCTCAATCAATCCTCTTCCTTCTTTCTTGAGCAATCCTTGTTCTTTTAATTCCTTCATTATTTTATCGAGTATGCCATTGATGAACTCGCCGCTTTTTGGGGTGCTGTAATTCTTGGCAATAT
>JAHEZG010000327.1 GCA_023251195.1 Chitinophagaceae bacterium
AAGATGCACTCGAAGCTCTTTGCAAATTATTGAAAACAAAAGTCGGAACCGGCGGCTCAGCCAAGGAAGGGCAAATCATTATTCAGGGGAATCAAAAAGACAGAGTGATGATTATATTGAAAGCAGAAGGATACAATGTGAGATGAGAAACTATTTAGGAATCATTTTATTTATTCTTTTTGCAAGAGATGCAACTGCTCAGGAAAACCAGAGCAATAAAATTTATCAATATTCGGTTGCATTTATTTTCATAAGTGGTGATTCTTCCGGCTCAGCAATTAACTTCAAGTGGTATAACAATAATTATGATACTGTTAATTTGGTGAATCATTTAAATTCAAATTTCGTCTATCCTCAATTCTGTAAAGAGGAAGAAATTGATGGAAGTTTTTATTACAAAGTGCATGTTGATTCAACAGGAAAAATCACTACAATTGAAACACTTAGGGGAATAATACCATGCTCAAATCTGATTTCTAAGCAACTACAAAAAATTATGTGGATGGGGTTGTTAGTTGACCGAAAAAAATATCCTTATGAATACTTTGTTCTTAAATTAAATGTCCGGCGCATTCAGAATTAATTTTCAGTTCTCAATTTATCTCAAAGAAAAAATCACAAATGCAGTTAAGAACCGAAAGACTTATTCTAAGAGAAACTACAATAAATGATTTGCAAAACATTCATCAACTCCATTCGTTTCCCGAAGTGGATGAATTCAACACAATGGGAATTCCATCTTCAATTAAAGAAACAGAGAAATTAATAAATGAATGGATTGCTTCTCAAATTGAATCGCCTCAAAAGAAATATGTTTTTGCAATTGAAAATTCCGAGAAACAATTTATTGGTTTGGTTGGAATAAATATCGGGAAGCCAAAATATTTTAATGCGGAAATCTGGTACAAGTTGCTTCCTCAATTTTGGAATAATGGATTTGCAACTGAATCAGTGAATGAAATTTTAAATTTTTGTTTCACTGAATTAAAATTGCACAGAGTAGAAGCAGGATGCGCAACGGAAAATATTTCTTCAATAAATGTGTTGGAGAAATCAGGATTTATTAAAGAAGGGTTAAGGAGAAAGCTCTTGCCAATTAGAGGCAAGTGGTTAGATAATTTTGAGTTCGCCATTTTGGAGGAAGATTTTCTGTAGGCAATTGAATTGAATCGCTGAGATGAAAATTTATATCCAACTTTTATTCTTAATCAGTTCAATATTCTTTCTTCAAACAAAAGGTTTCTGTCAAACTAATCAACAATTTTCACTGATAGAATTGCAACAGGATTTTAATGTGCTGAGAAATCGGCTCGAAAAAAGTTTGGCGAATCTGTATTTGTACAATTCAAAAATTGAATTGACTAAAACTTTTGATAGTCTGTATTCTAATTTGAAACCAATGACTGCGCTGGAGTTTTATAATTATATCACTCCGCTTTGTTCTAAAATTAAAGATGGTCATTCTGTAATTCTTTCGGATTTAAAAACAAGAAACTCTAATTACCAGTATGCAAATTATTTTCCATTTGACATTTTCTTCAATGGTGAAAAACTTTTTATTCAAAAGAATCTTTCCGGCGATTTATCAATTATTGAGGGAACAGAAATTTTAAGTATCAATAAAATAAATACCACTGTGCTGTTAAAATATTTATTGGAAAGAATGGTGAGAGATGGCGACAACGAAAATTATCCGGAATGGATTTTAAATAATTACTTCAATATATACTATGGATTTTCATTCGGGCATCCCGATAAATTTGAATTTGAATTAAGAGAAGTAAATGGAAGTACAACATCAAAAACTATTGATGCATTGCCAATCAGCACCATCAACCAAAACAGAAATGCAAGATATGCGCAGCATTTTTCAATGAAGCGGAGCGGTGATGCGATTTATCTTGAATCAATTGACTCCATAAAAACTTCTGTCCTCACCATTAAATCGTGGGATAACTCACTGCTGAAAAACAAGTATCATCAGCATTTCAAAAAGGAAATCAAGAATGCAATGAATGAAGTTCTCAAAAAAAATCCGGAGAACATAATTATTGATTTGCGAAACAATCAAGGCGGAAATGCTGAAAACGGAATATACCTGTTGTCGTACTTAATGAATCAGAAATTTGAATATGTAAAAACTGTGAAAAAATTAATTTGCAACACAGACACTTCACAGATTTTAAAATCAATTACAAATTCATCTTTTACTCAAACAGGAAATCCACAGAAAAATATTTACTCCGGTAAACTATATGTTTTAACAAATGGTGGAAGCTTTTCCAATTCAGGAATATTTTGTTCGCGGATAAAATTCTACAACCGCGGAAAAATTATTGGCGAAGAAACCGGCGGTAACAGCACCGTGTTCTCCGGACAATTTGGTGGTTCAACCATTTTACCCAATACAAAAATTGCATGTTACAATTCCAATTATCAGATTGTTATCGCTGATGTAAAAAATAATACTGGTCATGGAGTAATTCCTGATTACAAAATTTCACCAACTATTGGAGATATTATTTCGAACAATGATGTTATTCTGAATTTTACACTGGCTCTGATTAAGAAAAAGCAAAACAGATAATACTTCAGAAAATAAATCTCTGCGGCACCGCGCCTTTGCGGTTAGGTTTGGGCAAAACTTCTCCACATTTTCATTTTATAACTAACATGTTATTGAGTTACTCGTGCACTAACTTTATTATTGCCAAACAGACCAATTTATAATGCCAGAATATTCCCACTTACATAATCATACACAGTATTCTTTGCTCGATGGCGCATCGAACATTGACAAGATGATGACCAAAGCAATTGCTGATAACCAAAAGGCGGTTGCCATCACTGACCACGGAAATATGTTTGGTGTTTTTCAGTTTGTAAGCACAGCGCACAAAAAAGGAATTATCCCAATTGTTGGTTGCGAATTTTATTTATGCGATAATCATTTTGACAAAACAGATTCAACCCGGTACCATCAATTGCTTTTGGCGAAGGATGAAGTGGGTTATAAAAATTTAATGAAGCTGAGTTCGCTTGGTATCATGGAAGGATTTTATTTCAAACCACGAATTGACAAAGCAGTTTTATTGCAACACAAGGATGGATTAATTGCAAGCACTTGTTGTTTAGCAGGAATTGTTCCGCGCACCATTCTTCGTAAGGGCGAAGCAGAAGCTGAAAAAGAATTTCGTTGGTGGGTCGATAATTTCGGTGATGATTACTACATAGAATTACAACGACATGGAATTCCGGAACAGGATCAGGTGAATGAAGTGTTAGTGCGTTGGGCAAAAAAATACAATGTAAAAATGATTGCCACCAACGACACGCATTATGTGGAAGATTCGGATTCGGAAGCGCAGGATATTTTGTTGTGCATTCAAACTGGCAAGGATTACAACGACCCGAATCGTATGCGTTTTCAGGGGCACGAATTTTATTTTAAAACGCAGCGTGAAATGAATGAGTTGTTTGCTGATTTGCCAATGGCACTCGACAACACACTCGAAGTAGTTTCAAAAATCACCAATCTGAAATTAGAGCGTGATATATTATTGCCTGCTTATACTGTCCCCGATAATTTTCCAGATCAGCAATCATATCTTGAACATTTAACTTTTGAAGGAGCAAAAAAAAGATATGGTGAAATTATAAGTGAAGAGGTTCGGTCGCGGTTGGAGTACGAATTGAAAGTGATTCAGAACATGAAGTTCGCAGGATACTTTTTAATCGTGCAGGATTTTATTACTGCTGCAAAAAATTTAAGTGTTGCGGTTGGTCCCGGTCGTGGTTCGGCTGCGGGCTCGGCCGTGGCATATTGTATTGGCATAACGAATATTGATCCCATAAAATATCGCTTATTGTTTGAGCGGTTTCTGAATCCGGAGCGTGTTAGCATGCCCGATATGGATATTGATTTTGATGATAACGGAAGGCAACGAGTGATTGATTATGTAGTGCAGAAATATGGTCGCAATCAGGTGGCGCAGATTATCACCTTCGGAACAATGGCTCCGAAGATGGCAGTGAAAGATGTGTCTCGTGCATTGGGTGTTCCGTTAATTGAAGCAAACGCAATTGCTAAACTCATTCCTGAAAATCCGGGAATGACCTTTGCGCGCGCTTATGAAATGAATAAAGATTTAGTGTTGATGAAAGAAAAAGCATCGCCACTGATTTTAAAAACTTTACGCGTGGCTGAAACATTGGAAGGATGTTCGCGACACACAGGAGTGCATGCAGCAGGAATAATTATTGCGCCAAGTGATATCAGGGAATACATTCCGGTT
>JAHEZG010000328.1 GCA_023251195.1 Chitinophagaceae bacterium
AAGAAATTATTAAAAAAAGCGAAGAGAAATATCGCTCCTTAATTGAACAGGCATCGGATGCAATAAATATTACCGACCTGAAAGGGAATTTTATTGATGTAAACGAAAGCATGTGCAATATGGTTGGCTATACAAGAATGGAATTGATAGGCAAGAATGCAACAGACCTGATTGATTCAGAAGAATTAAGAACAAAACCATTTCAACTGGAAAGGGAAGTAAAAGGTGAACAGGTTTTTACCGAAAGAAAATTTATTTCCAAAAAAGGAACTGCAATTGAAGTTGAAGCCAATGTGAAAAAAATTAACGACAACATGCTGCTGGCAATAGTTCGTGATATTACCGAACGGAAAATTGCAGAACGAAAAATTATTGAAAATGAAAATAAATTGCAAACCATTATTCGAACAGAACCTGAATGTATTAAACTGCTTAATCAGAAAGGTGAGTTACTGTCAATGAACCCTGCCGGGCTTGCAATGATTGAAGCTGACAATGAACAACAGGTTGTAGGTCGCAAGATTGATGAGGTTGTTAATCCTGAATATAAAAAGGCATTCAATGAATTAAACCAAAATGTTTTTAAAGGAAACTCAGGTAAGCTTGAATTTGAAATCACCGGGTTAAAAGGAACTCATCGTTGGTTAGAAACTCACGCAGTGCCAATGAAAGATGCCGATGGAAATATAATTTCATTACTTGGTGTTACCCGTGATATTACTGATAAGAAAGAAGCTGAAAAAGAAATTTTGCAGATGAATAATCAACTTCGAAATCTTACTGAACACCTGCAAACCATTCGCGAAGAAGAACGGATAAATATGGCGCATGAAATTCACGATGAACTCGGCCAGCAATTAACCATTGTGAAAATGAATTTGTTTTCGCTGCTGAAAAAGGTGAAAAATGTTAGTCCTGAATTTAATGAGCAAGCAGAATTGGTTGGCGAATCAATAAACAAAACAGTAAACACAGTTCGAAAAATAGCCTCGAATCTTCGACCCGTTATACTCGATGAGCAAGGGCTTGACGATGCGATGCGATTGCACTGCAATGAGTTTTCTATTCAAACAGGAATTCAATGTAACTTAACCATTGAACCGCATGAATTAATTGATGACCTGCGCATCAACACACAAATTTTCCGCATTTTTCAGGAGTCATTAACCAATGTAGCTCGCCATGCCGGTGCCTCTAAAGTTGATGCCACCATAAAGACTGAAAATGGAACATTGAAATTATTTATATCTGATAACGGCTCCGGGTTTAATCCGAAAACCGATAAAGGAAAAAAATCATTGGGTTTAGTAATGATGCGCGAGCGGGCAACATCCATTGGCGCCACCTTGCAAATTATAAGTGAACCATATCAGGGAACTTCCATACTTTTATCAGTACCAATAAAACCAATTGTATGAAACAACTAACCAGTATACTAATTGCCGATGACCATCCGCTGATTCGCAAAGGAATTATTCAAATGTTGCACGAAGAATTTAAGAACCTGAAAATTGGCGAAGCAAAGGATAGTACTGAGTTAATTGAAAAATCAAGAAAGGAAGAATGGGATACTATTATCACCGACCTGTCAATGCCCGGTGGTGGCGAACTGGAAACCATAAAATTATTGCGTTCCGAAAATCCGCGGTTGCCAATTCTGGTTTTGAGCATGCTATCTGAAGAACTGTATGCAAAGCGCGCATTAAAAGCAGGAGCATCCGGCTACCTGCTCAAAGATTCAGCACCCGAAGAATTAGGCAATGCACTCCGGAAAATTTTGGAAGGAAAAAAATACATCAGCACCAATGTTGCTGAATTGCTGGCAAACGATGCTTTCTCCGGTAAAAAAGATATACCGTTTCATCAGTTATTATCTGATCGGGAAATGGAAGTTTTTAAAATGATTGCCTCCGGAAATAATGTAACTGATATAGCCGAAAAACTATCGCTCAGCGTGCCTACCATCAGTACTTATCGTACACGATTATTGGAAAAACTGAATTTGAAAAACAATGCTGAACTCACCCACTTTGCTTTCAGTCACGGTGTCATTTAAAATGTTTGCCTTTACTGCATCTGCCTGGCGGCAGCAGGTTATAATGCCGCTAATGTTTCCTGAATAAATTTTTTAGCCGGCGGGAACTCTGCGTACTGCTCGCTGTAAGCACACACCAATTGCGATACAAACGAATTGGGAAATATGATTTTTATTTTCATGGCCTCGGCACCCCACTTGTAAAACTCAATTATAATTTTTCCTTTTTTATAGCTCTTTCCTGTTGTGCTCGATATATAATGGAGCACCCTCAGTTGGGATTTGTAATGGAGCACCGTGCGAATTATTTTGTATGCAGAATTAAAATCTGCTTGTGAAAACACCATGTGGGGCGGGATAGGGAAGCACCACCACACAAAAAAAATAGTATGTAATAAAAAGTACTACATAATGCGATATTATTTTATGACACAATAATTCGAATTACGATTAATAGTTAAAAAACTGAAACAGTTTTTTTTGCAAAAAAATCTAAAGAACAATAAATGAAAAAAACAAAATTTAATTCAGTGCTGTTGATTGATGACAATGCAATATCAAATGTTTTGCATCAAACAGTAATAGATAACTGCCATTTTTCTGAAAACACAATTGTTTTTGAATCAGCAGAAAATGCTCTTCAATACCTGCAAAATGAAACAAGTCAAGACAGGCTCCCTGAAATTATATTTCTTGATATTAATATGCCCGTGATGAATGGATTTGGGTTTTTATCAGCGTATAATAAGTTACCGGCTGCCACAACCCAAAAATCAAAAATTATAATGCTAACCTCATCGTTAGATGATATTGACATGGAGAAAGCAAAAGCTGATTCACATGTAATTGACTTTTTTGTGAAACCACTGACTATTGCAATGCTTAATACAATAGCAATTTGATTTGCTCCGCAGTAGTTGGTGGCCGTTGTGCTCGATTTGTAATCGAGCACTATGCTGTTGTGCGCCGTTGTGCTCGATTTGTAATCGAGCACCCTGCGCTCAGCAAAAACCCTGTAACGCAAAACCTACTGCCGCCAGGCAGCTGCAGCAACAACAAACCCGCGTTCCGACAAACCCATAAACGCAAACCAGCCACATCTGTATTCTTTCCCCCTAAAAAAAACTTTGTCAAACTAACTATTAAAGTGGCCTGCCCGCCCTGCCTTTAATTAAACCCTGTAGTTGTAACAACTACATGGGTTAAATTTTTTATGTGACAACCAATTGATTTTCTCAACTAATAATGAGGGATTGTATAAAGCGCTTTTTTGCTTCATCAAAATTCATAAAACAAAATTGAGTTATGAAAATCTTAATTGTTGATGACATAGAAGAAATTGTAATTAATATAGATAAAATTATAAGATACAATTTGCCCGATGCAAGTATTGAACATGCTTTTACTGCAGAGGATGCAATGTTGAAGTATGATGAATTCAAGCCTGATTTTGTATTGCTTGATTTAAGCCTGGGAAAAAGAAGCGGATTGGATGTGCTGAAATATATTAAAAAAGAAAAATCAAATACCAAAGTAATAATTGTGACTAACTGCAATGAGGCCTACTACTTCAGGAAGTGCAGTGAAATGGGCGCGGATTATTTTATTGATAAATCAAAAGAGTTTAACGAATTACCTAAAATATTGAATTGGATAGTATGATGAACCTGATCGGGAGGAGGAGGATATTTTTTATGGCGCTTATTGCGTCTGTTACATTAATATTTATAACCAGTTATAATTAGAATAAACAAAATATGGTGCCGGCAGATATTTTAAATGAACAAAACCTTTACATACAACAGCAATTAGAAACCAAAAACATAATTGCATTAATCGGTAGACTTTGATAGAGCAATGCAGTATAAAAATGTTGCAGACTTTATAAATAAACCGTTAACACCTGAAAAATTAGAATCAGCAATTCTGGAAATTGTTTTGCAAAAGAAAATGAAAAGTGAACGGTGAAATTATTCCACTGAAATATTGATTTTCATTTCACTTCATTCAAGCATTTCATGAAAACTTTACAGTCAAAAAAATCTTCGCCATTACCGGATGAGGCGCTCATGTTTGTTATTCTTAGTTCATTTATTTCATCCGGAAAAAGGCTGAAAAAATTATCGCTCAGTTCAAATCCTAAATAGTTGCCATCTTTTCGTTGCGCATAAAATGAAACTCCGAATGCGGGTTTGGTGCAACTAACTGAAATGGATTGTGGCATTTTGTGTTTTTCATCCCGAACCACATT
>JAHEZG010000040.1:0-6811 GCA_023251195.1 Chitinophagaceae bacterium
CCTCATTGCTCCACCTTACTTTTGATTCATCAAGTACACTATGAAAAAAATTCTTTTCCTGTTCGGTGTTGTCGTTTTAATTATCAGTTTGCAAACTGATTTTGCTTCTGCTCAATGTGCTTTGTGTAAAGCAACAGCTGAATCATCTTTAGCGGAAGGAAACACCAGTGCCGCCGGATTAAATGTTGGAATTTTATACCTGCTCGTTATGCCTTATGCATTAATAGGAGGGCTGGGATATTGGTGGTACAGCAATAATAAAAAGAAGAAATTACAGGAGACAGTGATCAGTGATCAGTAATCAGTTAACAGAGTTCAGTTGTTGCAGTGTTTTTATAGCAGCAAATATTTTTCACTATTCACTATTCACTATTCACTATTCACTATTCACTTTAAGCTTTCACTATTTAAATATTTTATCATCCACTCCTTTATTCAGTATGTAATTGCTGAACACGATAATAATTTTTCCGTTTTTAGATTCCGGTTTTGTTGAATCAGTTGGCGAGGAAGAATCGAGGTCAACCACCAATGCTTTCGGCAGTTTGAATTTAGAAGTCTCAATAGTGAAAATGAGTTTGTCGGGTAAGGCATAATTGGAATTGGCACCATAAAAATGTTCTATCTCCATGTTGCCATTGCTTCGGGTAGTGAGGTGACTTTTTAATATCACGCCCTTAACTGCATCAATCCAGAACTTTCCTAAAATCAAATCAGAAGTATCAGCATTCGGAATAACGGTAATGATTGTGGCGGTCACTCCGTTAATAATTTCGGTTCCGTTTTTTATAGCAGTGTATGAGGTAGTGTCTTTCAACATTGCCTGAATGTTATTCGGATTTTGTTTTGGCAATAACATGATGCCTTCTGCTTTCACCTTAAATTTATTTGGCTTTTTGAAAAACACTTTGGCTGCAATGTCTTTCATTTTAATAAATGAAACATCGAGGTGAATATTCATATCAGCAGTGTAATCATTCACCTTACTGAAATTCTGATTTACCTTATTTATTATTTGCGATGCGGTTTGCGCTTCCGAACACTTCGACAAGCTCAATGTGACAAGTAAAAAGAAAAGCCCCATCCCAACCTTCCCCAAAGTGGAAGGAGATTGAATTTTTTTAAAAATATTTTTTAGAAAATGTAGAATCATGGAAGAAAATTTTTTCGTGTCTGTCCCTCTTTCCAAACATTACTCCTTTGCAATTTTCCTTCTCCATTTTTTGGAGAAGGTGCCGAAGGCGGATGAGGTGTGGAAGAGGTTAGGAGATGGGCTTTAACTCAGTATGTCTTTTTTAATGAAACGATAATAAGTGATGGAAAGAAAAGTGATGATGTAAGCAAGCATGATGAGAATTGAATTTATAATTTTTGAAACTGGCAACGGATCCTGAAATAATTTTTGCCACACAATCATGTGGGTGGTAAACAGAAATGGTTTTATGTTGTTGAATAATGGCACATCCAGCGTGCCGATAATGGTGAAGATGATGATGACCGCCATCGTGGTTACAATCGGCACAATTGAATTATCAGAAAAAGCACTGAGCATCATTGAAAAAGTGGTAACAACCGACAAGCTGATAAATGCAATTACACATGCTGCAAAAAAGCGCCACAAACATTCGGCTGCCGGAATAATTGAAATGTGATCGGTACTGAGCACCATCAAATCGCCGGGTTTAAAAATCCATAGTCCAAACCCCAAAGCCAAACCACCGAGCCATATGACCAGCAGTAAAGTGTAAAAACTTCCACCAATCAGTTTTGCCGTAATAATGCTTGCTCTTGAAATTGGTTTTGTGGCCAGCAATCGCATGGTTCCGGCTGATGCTTCACCTGAAAGTAAATCGCCGGTTACCAGCGCCACCATCAAGGGCATTTGTACGATGAGTGTTTGAAGAATAATGTAAGTGATTAAATATCCGTTGAGGATATTTCCTTCAATGGAAAAATTTGTTTCAAGTTGTTGAATCAGAAAGGTGAGGTAAGTTTTGCCATCAACATAAAGCGCCAGTTGAAAAATAAAAACCAGAATGGCAATGGCAACAAATCCAATGTAACTGCGTGGCCTTGAAAATATTTTATACAGCTCAACTTTTAATAAACGATAAATCATTCTTATATCAATGGCTTTATAGGGTGCAAAGTTTTTCCTTGTAACATCAACTCCCAATCCATCATCAAATCATTTCTGTAAAGAACTGCCCATTCAATTGCTAAAGCCAAAACTCTGTTTGGTAATTCACCTTTAATAACATCAAGAGTTTGAATAGAAATTTTTGCAGAGAATTCGTTGTACTCAACATGAAAATGCGGAGGAAGATGATCTCCATAATACATGTAAATTATAATTCCGAAAAACCGACTAAGCTGAGGCATGCTTGCTATTCAATAATTTCAATTCATCGTATGAAATTCCTTTCAACTCAAGATAAAGTGAATCAGCATCCATTTCCATTTCTGAATTCCAGGCAATCACATTTTGTCGTGGAATAAAAACTTCTGAAAAATTTATTTCATTTTTCCAGCGAGAAAATACCTGTGTTTTCGACCATCTTTTTAATGAAATATTTCCTTCTGTTCCATCATCAAATTTCAAATGAAGAGCGAATTCAGGAAGTGGTTTTGCATCTATTAATTTCGGAAACATTGTATTCATTTTTAACAAAATTACTTAATTGAATTTTCATTAGTAAGTTTTAAAAAATATTCTTCCAACGCACGACGATAGGTAATGCCATAAATTTTTATCCCTGCTTTGTTCAATTCATTTACCAATTCAGGAATTTCATTTTTTGAAAGTGAAAATTTCAAGGTGTTGTTTTCAAGGGAAGAAAATTTTTCTTTTTTGTATCCATTCAGTTTTTCTAAAGCGATCTTTCCATTTTCCACTTCAATACTCAAAATCAAATCCTGAGTTGAAAGCAATTCAGTTACTTCTCCCTGTGCTACTTGTTTTCCTTTATTAATAATTACCATTCTGTTGGCCACTAATTCTATTTCACTTAAAATATGTGAGGAGAGAATAATTGTTTTTCCCATTTCATTTTTCAAGCGCAAAATCATTTCACGAATGTCAATGATGCCTTGCGGGTCGAGTCCGGTGGTGGGTTCATCCAGAATAATTAATGCAGGATCGTGAATTAATGTTTGTGCAATTCCCAATCGCTGCTTCATGCCGTGACTGTATGTTTTCACTTTATCTTTTTCACGGCCATTTAATCCAACGAGTTCAATAACTTCCTGAATTTTATTTTTTGAAATAGCTGCTCCACTGATTTTTGAAAACAACTGCAGATTTTTTTCGGCACTCATGTATAAATAGAAATCGGGCTTTTCAATAATGCAGCCAATCTTTCGCATGATTTCATTCCGGTGCAAATTCAACTCCTTTCCAAAAATTTTAATACTGCCACTTGTAGGTTTAATCAGTGACAGCATCATTCGCATAGTGGTGCTTTTGCCGGCTCCATTCGGACCAAGGAAACCAAACACATCACCTTTATAAACCTCCAACGATAATTCATCCACGGCTTTAAAAGCGCCGAATGATTTTGATATTTTGCTGAGTTCAATAACAGTTTCCACTAAAAAATTTTACAGACAACGAAAGTACGCGATGAATATTTTTTGCAATAAAAAGATTTATTCATTCTTCACCTGATTATACAATTGCTGAAACTCAACATTGCCGGGTATCAATTGTGTTAGTTTTAAAAAATAGGTTGTCGATTCTTTTTTTCTGTTATGATTGTAATAATAAATTGCCAGCACATAATTCAGATCAACATCGTTAGCATCAATCAGCAATCCTTTCCTGTAAATTTTTTCGGCTTCAGCATCCTGCTTCATTTGCTCAAGCAGTAATCCGTAATTGTAAAACACTTTTGTGTTGTTTGAATTTGAACTTGCTTTTACAAAATGATTCAACGCCGAATTATTATCATTCAACTCAACATAAACCAGCGCCAGAAAATAATTTACCTGTGCATTGGAAGGTTCTAATGCCGTTGCAATTTTTAATTGCTGCAATGCATTCTGAGGTTGACCAATGTTATCATACATCGTTGCCAAATTCAAACGAACCTGCACGAGCAAACTATCCATCTTAATGGCAAAGAGATAATCTTTCTCGGCTTCTTTGAAATTTTTTGTTTTCGACTCAGCATCAGCCTTCATCATTCTGCTTGAAGGTTGCGAAGAATTTTTCTCCAGAAAATCAAACATTTCTTTTTTTGCCAACGAAAATGAAGAATGATAATTGGCATTTAAACTATCAGCATATTGAAGAAACAAATCGGCAGCAGCTATCCGAATTGCTTTCACGGAATCATGCAATAAAATTTGTACTTCAGATTTCCATTGCACAAAAGGATAAAATTTCAATGAGTTCAATGCTTCATACCGAATCTGAGCGTCTTCATTTTTCAATCCATCTATTAAGAAAGAAATATTTTTTGGATCATTTGCAAACGACATGTAATACAATGCAGTGGCATGAATAATTACAGGAACATTGGTATCTGGCGCACAAAGCTTTTGCAAATATTTAGCAGCAGCAAAATTTCCAAAACTTCCCGGAATTAAATCGTCACTGAAATGATATTGCCGGGTTGGCCCAAACCATTTTATTATTTGAGATGAAGCCCACTGCGCATTTTTTTCAATGTGACAAGTGTTGCAGGCATTCGGGGTCCCGTACTGTACACTTTGATCAGGACGCGGAACACGAAAGCTATGATCGCGTCGAACATCATTTCCCATATAAATTTTTGAAGGCATGTGGCAATTGATGCATTGCGAACCTTCGGAGTTTATAGTATGAAAAGTGTGAGCCGGCGAATCAAACTTTTTATCATGACAGTTTATGCAAAGCGGATTACCGAGCTTCACTAATTTTCCACTGTGCGGATTATGACAATTGCTGCATTTAACATCATGCATAAACATTTTGCTTTGTGCGAAAGAACTGAACTCATAATCTTCTTCATCAATTTGTCCGTCGCGCTGGTATGCAGGAGTGTGTGGAGTTTCCGGAATAAAATGATTGAGGAGTTGCAAAGATTGAAACGGACTTTCATCAATCGCAGTTCTTCGACTGTGGCAGGGAGCGCAGGTAGTGATTTGTTCTTTTGAAGTTTGTTTTAAATGAAGCAACAACAACGAACCGGATATTTTTTTTCCGTTTTTATAATCAGATGAAGAAATATAATCAACATGTTTTTTTCCGGAACCATGACAACTTTCGCAACTCACATTTACACTTGACCAAGTTGTATGAAATGTATCATTATTATAATTATAATTGGTTTGCAGGTTGGTGGAATGACAACCGGCGCAAGTAGAATTCCAGTTTTGCGCGCGACCGGTCCAGTGCAACCAATCGTTTGAAGCAATCACTTGAGTTGGTGATTGATGAAACCATGTTTTTTTATTGGTATCCCAACACTGCCGCATTACCTGCATTCTTCCACCAGGAAACTGAACGAGGTATTGTTGCAATGGTTTATATCCGAAAGTGTATATGATTTCGAAATCCTGATTGCTTCCATTCATACTCTGTGTATTGATGAAAAATTTTCCTTCGCGTTTGTTAAAATGCGAAGTCACTCCATCAGCAGTAAAAGTTGAATTATTAAAATCTCCAAGCACTGAACTTTCAGTAGCGGGAAGCATGGAATGAAAGTGGTCAGATATTTTCCAGTCGGCCAATTCAGCGGCATGAGACGAACCACAAACTTTATCGCCAACAAAAACAGAGGAAGAAGTTACAGATTCATTATCTATTTAAGTATTTTCTTTTGAAGAATTTTTACAGGAATAAAAACCATTGATGATGATATTCAGAAAAAAAATAAATGCAACAGCTGAAAGAATAAGTTGTGGTTTATTCTTTCTCATCATTTAAAATAAATGATTGAAGAGGGAGACAAAAGATTATAATAAAATACAATAAAATAATTTTTGAAATTCATTTTCAAATCTCCAAATTTTCAAATCTTCAAATTAGTTCTCCACCCAATCACCATTCTCCTTAATCAGATTTATTAATTCATCAACCGCAGTTTCAGTATTAATGCTTCGCTTCATAATATCTTTTCCTTTGTACAAAGTGATTTTTCCGGGGCCGCTTCCAACATACCCATAATCCGCATCAGCCATTTCGCCGGGGCCATTTACAATGCAACCCATAATGGCAATCTTCATACCTTTCAAATGATTGGTGACTGCTCGAATCTTTGCAGTGGTTTCCTGCAAATCAAAAAGTGTTCGGCCGCAACTCGGGCAACTGATGTATTCTGTTTTTGAAATGCGTTGACGACATCCTTGTAAAATTCCAAAGCACAAACGATTTACATTTTGCGAAAGCTGATTATCGGCTTTCAACCAAATGCCATCGCCAAATCCATCTAACAACAACGCGCCAAAATCGGTAGCAGCATGAAGTGATAATTCATCAGAAGATAAATTATTGTATTCGCGCTTGATAATTACCGCGCACGAAATTTTTTCATTCAGCAATTCAAAAAATAACCTGCGTTGTTGCATCATACCATTTATGTGAGTGGAAGAAATTACGAGCACACAATTTTTTTGATCTTCCAATTTCTCTAAAAACGAATCTGAAAATTCGTCGAGAGAAATTTTTATAAAGTTTAATGCTGGAGAAAAAATTGTTTCAGATAAAAATTCTGTTGCTGTCAGTAATGGAAATCGTTTATCGTCAATACCACTGCCGTTGTTGGTCGCCTGACCAACAACTTCAAGCCACGATTTATAATTCTGAATCAAACCAAGTGTTCCGGGG
>JAHEZG010000040.1:6821-16961 GCA_023251195.1 Chitinophagaceae bacterium
CAGCAGTATCACTGATGTTCCATTTATCGCTCGCTTCATCATAACTATAACCAAGCGGAATAAAAGATGAATGAGAAATATTTCGGTCAGCACTGCAATCGGCAACTACAACAGGGACTTTGTGTGCGCCGATATTTTTAATTGCAATTGTTTCTCTTCTGGAATAATGAAAAGGGTCAATCGGATTTTCTTTGATGGATGGAACAATAGGAGTTTGCCTTTTTTCAGAATATCGGTCAGCCAAAATTTTCGCAACCGGAATTTCAAACTCCGGATCTTCGGTAAGCGAAACACGAATGGTATCGCCCAATCCATCTTCCAATAAAGTTCCGATTCCGATTGAAGATTTTATTCTGCCGTCTTCTCCATCACCGGCTTCAGTTACTCCAAGATGCAATGGATAATTCCGTCCGGTCTTCATCATCTCATGCACGAGTAAGCGATACGCCTGCACCATTACCTGTGTGTTGCTCGATTTCATGCTCAGCACAATATTCTGATAACCCAAGTTTTCGGCAATATCTAAAAATTCAAAAGCACTCATCACCATTCCCTTTGGAGAATCGCCGTAACGACTCATAATTCTATCACTCAACGAACCGTGATTGGTGCCGATGCGCATGGCGGTTCCATACTCCTTACAAATTTTTACAAGAGGAGAAAATTTTTCTCTGATGCGCTCCAACTCTTCATTGTATTCTGAATCAGTATATTCAAGCGATTGAAATTTTTTCTTGTCGGCGAAATTTCCCGGATTCACTCTCACCTTCTCAACTATCCGTGCAGCTACTTCAGCAGCATTGGGTGTGAAATGAATATCAGCAATCAACGGAGTTTTGTATCCGCGTGCGAGTAATTCTTTTTTTATGTTTTCTAAATTCTTTGCTTCGTTAATACTTGGAGCAGTGATTCGAACCAACTCACAACCGGCTTCAATCATTTTAATACTTTGCTCCACTGTAGCAATGGTGTTCATGGTATCAGTTGTGGTCATGCTTTGCAATCGAATGGGATTGTTGCCACCGATGCCAATAGCACCAATCATAACTTCACGAGTATGAAATCGATTATATGAAGTTAAACTGTTGCAATATTTTTTTTCTGAAAGGTTCATCGCGGGTAAAATTATATTTTCAAATTTCTTTCATACATAAAATTCTAAATGAGCTAATGTTAATAGTAAGATTGCGGTCATAAATAAAGAATCATTTGCATGGAAAACCTGAAATACTATTTTCACCAAACAAAAAATTAATCATTGAAAAAAATTCTGCTCCTGTTAATTATTTTATTTGTCACTGTTGTATCGTTTGCCCAAAGTAATGCAGTAAGAATTGTTGCTCATCAATCAATGCCACTTATGGCTGAATGTAAAGGACTGCTAACCGGTATTCACACAACTAACCGGTGGCCGGTACGATTGCAGAACATGGAAAATGAAGACAATATTTTTCCTGCAGTGAAAAACATGAAAGAGAAAATGCTGGCGGAGAAAAAAAAATCGTCAGCAATAATTGCAAATAAAATTGAAGCGAATGGCCAGGTTACACCGGTGCTCAGCACTAATTTTTCAGGTAATCAATTTGATGGCAGTTATCCATCAGATAATACCATTGCCATTTCAAACAGCGGAAAAATTGTAAGTGTTATAAATTCAAACATCTGCTACTTCACTACTACAGGCACCAATACTTTTTCGCAGGATGTAACGCAGTTTACGAACGACAATTCTGTGTCTTCCTTTTTATTTGACCCGAAAGTTTTATACGATGCCGGCAGCGATCGGTTTTTTATGGTCATGCTTGCAGGATACACAGCCGGAAACTCCGACATACTTTTATATTTTTCGAAAACCAATAACCCGACTGACGGTTGGTGGTATTATACCATAAGTGCCGGAGTAAATGGCGCCAATGCATGGGCCGATTATCCGAATATTGGTGTCAGTAACAATGAAGTTTATGTTACAGTCAATCAATTTGACAGCAACGATAATTTTGCCGATGTGGTGGCACTACAAATTCCAAAGACAACCTGTTATGCAGGTGGCACCATGAATTTTCAGTATTATGATCAGATTCAGGACGATGCCGGTCATTTCACCTTTTCATTGTATCCGATTTCTTCAGGCAACGACACCAATTATGGCCCCGGAATTTATATGGTTAGCAATACCGATCCGTCGGGAAGTAATTTGTTGCAATTGTTTCAGATTTCTGATGACATGAGCAGTAGTTCAGAACAATTGTTCGGAACATCAATAAGCACCACGCCAAGTTTTCAAATCGGAGCTAATGCAAATCAGCCTGCGCCTGGTAATGATCTTGATATTGGCGATTGCAGAATTAAAGGAGGTTTTTTTCTGAATGGAATTGCTCACCTGGTTTTCACTGCAAATTATGTTAGCGGATGGAACGGAATTTTTTATAGCAGAATTAATACATCAAACTTTACAGCAACTTCTTTTAAATATGGAAAGAATGGTGAAGACTGGGGTTATCCGGCGATTGGCTGGATGGGAAAAAATTCAAACGATAAATCAACCATCATTGCTTTTACAAAATCAAACGCATCCATAAAACCACAGTTTGATGTTTTGGCTGTGGATGATGCCGGCAATTCATCAACCGAAATAATTGTTAAGCAAGGCGCTTCTTATATCAGTATGGGGCAAGGCTCACCTGAGCGCTGGGGCGATTATACCGGAATGGCCAAGTACCATACACCGACATCTCCAACTGCTTTTGTTTTCGGGATTTACGGTACAAGTGCAAATGATTATGGAAACTGGATTGCTAAAATTACAGTGAACAGTTCAGTAAATGCCGAAACCATTGCGCCGGAATCAGAGGCCGTATCAGTTTATCCTAATCCTTCAACAAGTTGGTTCGTTGTAATTTTTGAAAATCATGAATTGAATCCAATCGATATTTCAATTTTTGATTTGCAAGGAAAGCTGATTAAAATTTTAGTGAATGAAAAACTGAAGCCGGGAGATTTTAAATTTTCGTTCAACACCAGTGAACTTGCAAAGGGTACTTACATTTTAAATATTCAATCAGGAAATAAAAATCTGAAAAATGAAAAGATTATTATTCAATAGCTTAATTGCATCGCTGGTTTTTACTTCATGTAATTCATCAACCATGGATGGAAATATATTAGACAGCACAGTTGCAGCAGTTGATACTTTACAACAATCACCTGACGATTCCACTTCTGTAACAGATACAACTGTAACGACGAAGGAAGCTGAAATGAAAGAAGAAGAAATTACTTCAGGAGAGAAAAAAGAAATTAAAGAAATGCCTGAACACCATGCTCCGAATCAAAGTAAAGTTGATTCCATAAAAAATTCTTATCCGAAGAAAAAGTAGTTTTTAAAATTCGTCTTCACGAATATCTTTTTTCATTGGACGCATGTAAATTTCTTCCACTACTGTTTGCGGAGCAGTTTTAAAAGCAGCCACCATCATATTCGCTACATCCATTGCAGGCATCATTCTGTTGGGTGGAAGTTTTACAGTTTCCCAACTTGCTGATTCAGTAGCGCCGGGAATAACCGCGGTTACTTTTATATTGTGCGGAATCATTTCTTCACGCAGATTTTTGGTGAAGCCAAGCATCGCGAATTTCGAAATGCCGTACGAAACTCCATTGGAGTAAGCAAACAAACTTGCAGTGGAACATATATTAAAAATGTGACCGCTTTTTCGTTTAATCATTGCAGGTAAAATCATTTTTGTTAAATGATAAGCGCTGTAAACATTTACTTCCATTAAAGTTTCCAATGTTCCCGGTTTTTCATTCATAATTTTTCCGGGAAGAAAAATTCCTGCATTGTTCACCAACACATCAACTGGTTTTTTCAATGCAATAATTTCCTTCACCAATTTTTGCAAATCAGATTTCTTACTCACATCGCATGTTACACCCATGATTTTTTGTTTCGGAAATTTTTTCTGCCATTCTTTTTCTGCTTGCTTCACATCTATTTCGGTGCGAGCACAAAACACAATATCAAATCCTTCTGTGGCAAATGATTCAACAATTGCTTTTCCGATTCCCTTGGTTGCGCCGGTGATTACTGCGAGCATAATTTCAAAAAATTTTCAACGAAAGTAACAAGCACATCTTCATCATCAATAGCTCTTGCACAAAGCATTAAACAAATTACATTTGAGCCAATGCATGATTTGAGTTTTTTTTATCATCAATACTCTGTTTCTTGATTTCGTTTGAAACAAAATAGTAGTGACGAACTGAATTTTCAAATCTCCAAATTTTTAAATCTTCAAATTAACCTGTGTCCTTCTTCATTCATTTTGGTCGCTATGTTTTACTGCTGAAAAGTCTGTTCGTCAGACCGGAGAAAACTTCAATATACTGGCGTGAGATTGCGCGTCAAATGGTGGAAATAGGAGTTGGCTCAGTAGGAATCGTGGTAATCGTTTCCTGTTTTTTAGGCGCTGTGGTAACAGTTCAAACAGCTTATCAGTTAACTACACCTTTAATTAGCAAATCAATTATCGGAAGCATTGCTGCGAACAGCATTATTCTGGAACTTGCTCCAACTGTAACAGTATTAATTCTCGCCGGAAAAATCGGAAGCAAAATCGCATCTGAATTAGGCACCATGCGAATCAGCGAACAAATTGATGCACTCGAAATCATGGGTGTTCACTCTTCAGCTTACCTTGTTCTTCCAAAAATTTTAGCTTCTACTTTAATGATTCCGTTACTGGTTATCATTTCTGCTTTTCTAAGTATTTATTCAGGCATGTGGGTGGGCGAATTTACCGGCGCAGTTTCCAAAGAAGATTTCATGACCGGAGCCATTCAATACTGGATTCCGTTCATGGCTAATTTTGCATTGATAAAAGCAACCACTTTCGGATTTATTATTTCTTCTGTTTCATCTTACTACGGTTACTATACTGAGGGAGGTGCACTGGAAGTTGGAAGAAGTGCAACCCGCGCAGTGGTGGTGTGTTGCGTTTTGATTTTATTGTTTGACTACATTCTCGCGCAGTTGCTCTTATGATTGAAGTCAGAGATTTAAATAAATCATTCGGCACCAAACAAATTCTGAAAGGAATATCTGCAACTTTTGAAGCCGGCAAATGCAATCTCATTATTGGTGCAAGTGGTTCAGGAAAAACAGTACTTATGAAAAGCATTGTTGGATTAATTCCTGTAAATAGCGGGCACATTATTTACAATCACGACACCGACTTTTTAAATATTGATGATGCAGGGCGAAAGGAACTGCGCAAATTAATCGGCATGTTGTTCCAGGGGTCTGCACTGTTCGATTCATTGACCGTGGAGAAGAATGTGATTTTCCCTTTGAACATGTTTACGACCATGACCTTCAAAGAAAAAATGAATCGAGTGAATGAATGTTTGGAAAGAGTAAATCTGAAAGACGCAAACAAACTTTATCCAAACGAGTTAAGTGGCGGAATGAAAAAGCGTGTTGGCATTGCCCGTGCCATTGTCATGAATCCGAAATATCTTTTTTGCGATGAGCCCAACTCCGGTCTCGATCCCCAGACTTCAATTGTTATTGATAAACTGATTAAAGATATTACTGACGAATATAAAATCACAACCATTGTGAATACACACGATATGAATTCGGTGATGGAAATCGGCGATTATGTATTGTTTCTTTACAAAGGAGAAAAATACTGGGAAGGCCATCGGAATGAAATCATGAATGCAACCAATCAACAGTTGAATGATTTTATATTTGCCGGCAAGTTTTTCCGCGAGATAAAAGAACAGAACACCAAAAGACTTTCGGACGAAAAAAATAAATAAAAATCAAGTGAAAAAAATCACAATGCAAAATCGCTGTATTCTCTCCGTGAACTCCGTGCGAAATTTTTTATAGAGAACTAATGAACGAATAAACAAGTGAACTAATAAACAAATAAAGAATGAGCGTTTTAGTCAACAAAAATTCAAAAGTAATTGTGCAGGGCTTCACCGGAACCGAAGGCACTTTTCATGCAACACAAATGATTGAGTACGGAACCAATGTTGTCGGCGGAGTGACACCCGGCAAAGGCGGAACCACGCATTTAGAAAAACCTGTTTTCAATACTGTAGCCGATGCAGTGAAGCAAGCCGGTGCAAACACCAGTATCATTTTTGTTCCACCTGCATTTGCAGCCGATGCAATTATGGAAGCAGCCGAAGCCGGAATAAAAGTTATCGTTTGCATCACCGAAGGAATTCCGATTCAGGATATGGTGAAAGCTAAGGAATACATCAAGGATAAAAACTGTACGCTCATTGGACCAAACTGTCCGGGTGTTATTACTCCCGATGAAGCAAAGGTTGGAATCATGCCAGGGTTTGTTTTCAAAAAAGGAAGAGTAGGAATTGTTTCCAAATCAGGAACTCTCACATACGAAGCAGCCGACCAGATTGTAAAAGCCGGTTTGGGAGTAAGCACAGCAATTGGTATCGGCGGCGACCCAGTAATTGGAACATCAACAAAACAGGCAGTAGAATTATTAATGAACGACCCTGAAACCGACAGCATCGTTATGATTGGCGAAATAGGAGGAGGAATGGAAGCCGAAGCAGCGCGATGGATAAAGGCGAATGGAAATAAAAAACCCGTAGTCGGTTTCATAGCCGGACAAACCGCGCCAGCCGGAAGAAGAATGGGACACGCCGGTGCAATTGTAGGCGGTCACGACGATACAGCAGCAGCGAAAATGAAAATTTTAAAAGAATGTGGAGTTATGGTAGTTGAAAGTCCTGCACAAATCGGCGCAACAATGGCTAAAGCGATGAGCGTGACTACTTAGTGAATAGTTAATAGTAAATTGTGAATTCGATTATCCGTTCATTGATTGAATAAAATACCTTGAAATAAATTTTTTGAATTTAATCTATGCGTCTCTCTGCCTATGCGGTTAAATTTTAATAGCAACAAACTAACCCGAAACTAAAAACCCGAAACCCGAAACCCGAAACAAACTATGAAGCTACTCGAAGGAAAAACTGCACTCATCACAGGCGCATCACGCGGCATAGGAGAAACCATTGCAAAAAAGTTTGCTGAGCACGGAGCCAATATTGCGTTCACATATTTATCCTCCGCCGAAAAAGCATTGACATTAGAAAACACTTTACACACCTACGGAATAAAAGCAATCGGATACAAATCAAACGCAGCATCTTACGCCGAAGCCGAACACCTCATTGGAAATGTAATGATGGAGTTTCAGAAAATCGACATCGTAGTTAACAATGCAGGCATCACCCGCGATGGATTATTGCTGCGCATGAGCGAACAACAATGGCAGGAAGTTATTGACACCAACCTGAAATCGGTTTTCAATATCACCAAGCACGCAACTAAGCACATGCTCAAAGCGCGCAGCGGCAGCATCATCAACATGAGTTCCGTTGTTGGCATTTTTGGCAATGCTGGCCAGGCAAATTATTCGGCCAGCAAGGCGGGCATCATTGGTTTCACTAAGTCAATTGCCAAAGAACTCGGCTCGCGCAATATCCGGTGCAATGCCATTGCCCCCGGTTACATTGATACCGAAATGACCCACGCACTCACTCCCGAAGTGAAAGAAAATTTCTTAAACGACATCCCTATGAAACGATTCGGTTCCACATCTGAAGTAGCGGATCTCTGCGTTTTCCTCGGATCCGATATGAGCAGCTACATTACCGGGCAAGTTTTAACTGTTTGTGGTGGGTTGAGTATTTAATTTTAGTAGCTTATTAAATTCAAATGAAAATAATAATGGAAAAGAATGAAGGCATACTTGATTTATACTTTACCTCGTTAGGTATTTTTAATTGATGAAAAAAAACATACTTATTATTTTTCTTTTTCTGCTGATTTTTTCTTTCAGTAAAAAAACCAATGCAGGAATTGCTCCCGAAGATGTTCAAACATTGCGTTTATATGAAGATTCACTTTCGGTTTTGTGCGATTCAATTGTAGATGGTGATGAGCAGGGAATTCGTCAGCAATCGTGTTATGATTTTATCCGGATGTTAGTGAAAGCATTGAAGGTAAAAAATTCATTTGAATACCCGTTCGATAGTTTGAAGCACATAAACATTATGTATCCTGATGACAAAAGTTTTCGAATCTTTAATTGGAATTTACAAAAATCAACAGGTGTTTACAGGTATTATGGCGCCATTCAAAAAAAATCGAGTGAATTAAAAATCTGGCCACTCTATGATTATTCAGATTACATGAAAAACCCGCAAGACACTATTACTTCCAGCGAAAAATGGTTTGGCATGTTGTATTATCAAATTAAACAAGAGGGAAAACAATACTTATTATTTGGTTGGGATGGAAATACTTTACTGAGCAATAAAAAAATTATTGATGTGTTGAGTTTCGATAAAAAGGGCAACCCGGTTTTTGGCGCGAAAATTTTTAATACCGGAAGCATTGAAGTCCCTCATTATGTAGCGAGATTTATTATCGAGTACAAAGAAATTGCACAGGTAAGCATGCGGTTCGACAACGATTTGCAAATGATTATTTATGACCATTTAATCCCAATAGATCCGAAAGCCGAAGGAATGTATTCATATTATGTGCCCGATGGAAGTTACGAAGCATTTGAGTTGAAAAAGAAAAAATGGAATCATGTTCCATCTGTTTTTAATTCAACACAAGACCAGCCACCTTTTCCGGAACCTATCGATTTTGATAAAAAGAAAAAGAAGAATACTCATTAGCCGGTTAATTATTTGTGCTAATAAACTATTCAATCCGGTTAATTTCAGAGTTTAATATTCCATACTGTATGTAAGATATAGTTCTGTCATAACATCTGAGATTTACTTTTACTTTTGCCAGCCTAACACATTTACCTGATGAAATTTACATCTGTTGTAATTCCTGCTAAAACCGATGCAGTTGTTGTGCTTGCCACAAAGAAAACCGACTGGAAAAAAATTAAAGTCATTCACCGTAATGACATCAACATCATCACATCAAATCTGAAAAACGAGATAAAAAACTTCATTCTTCAGGGAGGAAAAGTTCCTGTGGTGGTATCAATTGCGGAAGACAAAAAAGAAATTAATAAAACCAACGAAGCAATTCGCAAAGCAGGAAATGCTGTTTGTGGGATTTCGAACCGATATAAATTAAGAACCGTTTGCGTTGTGAACGAAAGCGGAATTGCCGGAGCGCACTTTCCATTCTGCGAAGGATTGGCCATGAGCAATTATCAGTTCATCAAGTATCGCAAGGACCAAAAGAAAACTGCAAACACACTTCGCGAAATAAAATTATTGGTGAAGGATTCTTCAAAAGAAGAAGTTAAAAAATTACAAACAATCATTGATGCAATTTATTTAGTTCGTGATTTAGTGAACGAACCGGTGAATCATTTGAATGCAACGCAATTGGCTGAATCAATAAAAGCAGCGGGAGAAGTTGCAGGTTACACCACTACTATTTTTAATAAAAAGAAAATTGAAGAACTGAAAATGGGTGGCTTGCTCTCGGTGAATCAGGGAAGCATTGACCCGCCTACTTTCAGCATCATGGAATACAAACCTGCAAATGCAGTGAACAAAAACCCGATTGTGTTAGTGGGTAAAGGTGTAGTGTATGATACAGGAGGATTGTCGCTTAAGCCAACAGGCAACAGCATGGATTACATGAAGTGCGATATGGGCGGAGCTGCAACAATCACAGGTGCATTATATATAGCAGCAAAAACAGGATTGCCTTTGCATATCATTGGCTTAGTACCCTCAACTGATAATCGTTTGAATGGAAATGCTTTTGCGCCCGGTGATATCATTGACATGTACGATGGTAGTACAGTTGAAATGTTAAACTCCGATGCCGAAGGAAGAATGATTTTAGCTGATGCGCTTGCCTGGGCGAAACAATACAAACCACAATTGGTAATTGATGTGGCAACGCTCACCGGTGCAGCACACCGTGCACTTGGCGATCATGCAATTGCTTATATGGGAACAGCCGATGCCGCAAATAAAAACCTGCTCGAAGAAAGCGGCCATGAAGTATATGAGCGCTTGGTTGGATTCCCGTTGTGGGATGAGTACGGCGATATGTTGAAGAGTGATATTGCCGACATGAAAAATGTTGGCGGC
>JAHEZG010000329.1 GCA_023251195.1 Chitinophagaceae bacterium
AAATATTGAATTCGGTTTTAATCTTTCCAGAGTATTTACCCTGGATTCAAAAATTAAAAAATTAAAATCCTGAAACTGACCTATTGCTTGCTAAAGTTTCGAGGTCATTTGGTTTCTTAATCCGGCATAACTTACCAGCTCACACATAATTTCTCCAATCAATATCGGTGATGAAATTCGAACCGGAATTTTATTGGCATCATCAGTTACATACACTTTCATTTCTTCACCTCCCTTAAATATGGTTCCTGAAATCAGCAATGGTTTTATTACAATGCAATTGAATTTACCTGCCTTGGTATTTAATACTTCCTTACCAATGTATCGAACATACAAGGGATAATTTTTATCATCCAGGAAAACTTTTATTGGAATGGTATCATTCACTTTATATTTATTTATATCAATGCAACGCATGTAATACACCGCTGATAAAACATCCTGGCTGCATTCAGGAATATCAAAAGTTCCGTTGGTACTTGTTGCTTTTCCGGCTTTGTGATTGAAGGTTACATTGTTGTAAAAATTATATCCGCCTTCGCTCACATCACGCACAAATTTATAAGGCAACATGGCTTCCGGATCAAAATAGGTTTCGTATTTATCACGCACTTTAAAAAACCAATCGTATGAACGATAAGTAGAACCATAACCTGTTGCATGCAAGCATGGTTTGTTGTTATAAGTTGATGTCTCCAATGAGAATGTTGCTTCGCCGGCGCTCAACCAAATGGCTCCCCACTTGAAAGCAATTTTATAAACCAGCTTTTCGCCCGGTTGAAATGAAGTGTTGGTTACATGACAATCATTAGGAATACTTTCATCCTGTATAAAAGAACTCAGTAAAAAAATTGCGACACTAAAACCAATTAATCTTTTCATTTTCGTTTTATTCCTCTGTTGATTAAAATTAAAATCATTCCGATTACTGCAGGTATCACCAAGTTAATTAACCACAACCCCCACGCCGCACTTACAATTCCTAACTGATTACTGCTGTAACTACTTAGAAAAAACAATGCCACATTGCCCCTGATTCCAACTTCGGCTATGGCGATGGAAGGAATTATTGTTTGCACTAAAAAAATGGTTGCTATCAATGCGCTTCCTTCGAGCAACGGAATTTGTATGTTAAATATTTTCAGCAGCAATAAATATTGTGCAGTGAAAACAACATATCGCAACATGGATAACGACAACACATTGAATAATTCTTTTGAAGAATAATGCAGCAATACTTTTAAATAGATTTTCACTTTGCTCAGAAATGAAAACCGCTCCAATAAATTTTCAATTAACCTGATGTTGAAATAAAGAACGAATAACAATATGGCCGAAATAACTAATAATATTATCACCGTCCACTCCACATAAAATGTTGAATGCAATATTCCGCTTACAAGCATTACATAAGCAAGACCGAGTGTACCGAACAAAATGGTGCTGAGTAATTGCGCATAAATTCCAATGGTGGTTACTATTAATATTCTCCACCTTGAAACAGTATTGATAAATAACACCCTTCCTGCATACTCTCCTACTCTGTTCGGAGTGAACAGCGCGAAAGTGATTCCGCTGAAGGTTGCTTTCAAAGCATCAATGAACGATACATATTCCACCTTTCGGAGTAATGAATTCCAACGAATGGCTTCCACACTCCAGTTAATAATCATTAAAATAAAAACAATAATGGTTAGCACTGTTGCATCAGCCGATACATTGTTTTTATACTCGCTCCAGGCACTCCACAGGTTTTTATTTTGAAACAACTGGTAATACAAACCGAATGCAGCAAGCACAAACACCAGCCACTTCCACCAATAAAGCGAATACAGTTTTTGGGTTGGTGTGTCAGTATTATTTTTCATTGCGGCGCGCGCAAAAATATACATTTAGCCACGCTCAAATCATGTTGAAGAAAATAGTTTCGTCGTTACCTCACACGCTTATTCTCGGAGTGGACCCGGGCACCAATATTCTTGGGTTCAGTTTATTGGATGTGCAGGGCGATAATTATAAACTGGTGGTGATGGATGTAATGAACCTGAAAAGCATTAGCGACCCGTATCGCAAACTTCAAACTATTTATACCCGACTGCAACAAACCATTCGCGAATACCAACCCGATGAGTTAGCCATTGAAGCGCCGTTCTTCGGCAAGAATGTGCAGAGTATGTTAAAGTTAGGAAGAGCGCAAGGAGTTGCAATTACTGTTGCCATCATGAATGAAATTCCGGTGTTTGAATATTCTCCGAAGAAAATAAAACAGAGTATTACCGGAAACGGTAACGCAAGCAAGGAACAAGTGGCCGCCATGATTGGTCGCATACTCGCCATAAAAGAACAGCATGAATTTTTTGATGCTACGGATGCAATGGCTGTTGCACTGTGTCATCATTTTCAGAAAGGAAAACCCGTGAGCAAGGGTAAGAGTTATAGCGGCTGGAAAGATTTTATTACCGAGAACCCGGGGAGAGTGAAGAAATAGTTTCGGGTTTTGAGTTTCGGGTTTTTTGATGTGCTTGGATTGAACTCTGATTTTTATGCTCAGGATGATCAATTAAGATTTATCATCTGCACAAATCATAACCATCATAATAATCTGCGTGCTATTCATGAACGCAAAATTTCTTTCTACTCAATAAAAAATTTACCACTGTAAGTTTTTTGCTTGCTGCGGATATGGAAGAAATAAATGCCTGCGGGTAGTGCTGATAAATCTGCTTCAGGGGTTTGGTTGGTTACAGTTACCGTGGTTACCAACTGACCTAACCCGTTGATGATTTCTATCTGATTGCCGAGGAGTGAATTATCGGTGAGGTGGAAGAGGAGTTTTTTGTTGTCGCTTACTGAAAAAGAAAACTCAACATCAGAAATATTATTGACAGAATTATATTGGAAAAAGTATAACGATGAAATTCCGGTACATCCATTTACATCAGTTACTTGTACCTGATAATTGCCTGATAGTGAAGGAATGTACTGTTGATTAGTAGCTCCTGAAATTGCTGAACTGCCGAGAAACCACTGATATGAAGCATAATCAGGATAAACAAATAAAATATTGGAACTCACATCAATTGTCGGAGTTGAAATCGGAAAAGTAAGTATCGTTACTGAGATAAACGCGCTACATCCGTTACTATCTGTAACTGTAACTGTATAATATCCTGAAGGAAGTTGATTCAAAACATTTGATGTCTCGCCGTTATTCCATTCATACTGAAATGGTGAATTTCCTCCGGTAACTGAAATAATTATTTCGCCGTTATTACCGCATACTGAATCAGTATGTATTTCAGTTATCAGAGGAGGATCATAAGGATCAAAGACACTAAAAGTATCGGAAGAAATACAACCGTTATTATCAGTCACAATTACACTATAACTTCCTGCAAAAAGATTTCCTGCATCCTGGATTGTGCTTCCATTGCTCCACAAATAAACATAAGGAGGTGCATTCCCGATTATATTTAAGTCAACTCCATTAAAAGAATTTCCACAGCCCGGTGAAATAACATCCCCGATTAACAATGGCGTTTTTGTTATTGAAACTGAATTATATAAAATATTACAAGTAGTACTGTTTGAAAGCAATACTTCATAATTTCCCGGAGAATGAATGGTGAGTATTGAATCAGTTTCCCCGGTAAGCCACACACCATCTCTCATCCATTGAAGAGCAACACCTGAATAATTATGCACCGGCATATTTAACGAATCACATAAAAGTTGTGAGCCTGTTGGTACAGTAAAAGCAAATGATTGGCTGCATGTATCAGCTCCTTGCCCTGCAATAATGGATGAATCAGGAGAGAGATTAACCGCATAATCTTTTAAAACAATGTGGTTATTATTTACATCAACTCTTGCCCAACCATAATATATATTTCCTCCGGCATTCAATTTCAATCCTATATATTGATCTACTCCATAAAAAGCACCTTGGCTATTGAAGCCGGCATTCGAATAAGTTCCCGTACCACTAATGGCAAACTGCGTTTGTGAATGAAGAAAATTTGGTATGGTAAAAAGTGGATTTGCTCCAATTGTATCTCCGGATTGAAAGGCCTTCAACTCAAAAGAATTATAATTTAATGCTGCTGCATGGTTTGCATTCAGGCAAAAATTATACGCGACGCGTGATGAATGACTAAAATAATAAAACTGACTAGATGTAATAAAATGGGTTTCATTCTCAATTTGCTCCAGCTTAAAATCCACCACCCCAT
>JAHEZG010000330.1:0-2891 GCA_023251195.1 Chitinophagaceae bacterium
CGCTTAATGGCCTGTGTAACTTTGCGTTGATATTTCAAACTGTTTCCGGTGAGGCGGCGCGGAAGAATTTTTCCCTGCTCGTTCAAAAAGTTCATCAGAAATTCTGTCTCCTTGTAATCAATGTACTTGATTCCGTATTTTTTAAAACGACAGTATTTCTTCGGGCGTACTAACTGTTTCTGGGTGGCAAGATATTTAATATCTTTTCCCTTTGCTTTTGGAAAGGCCATGATTTATGCTTCGGTGGTTTGAGTGGATGATGCTGCTCTGTTCTTACGCTCTTTTCCAACCAGGCCCGCTCTGCGCTTTTCATTGTACTCAATGCCGTACTTATCCAGTGCAGTGGTTAAAAAACGAAGAATGTTTTCGTCGCGTTTGTATTCCACTTCTAATTTGGCAATCGCCTGTGTATCTACAGTAAACTCAATGATGTAGTAGATGCCATTTGATTTAGCCATAATAGGATAAGCCAATTGCTTAAGTCCCCAATTGCGCTCCTCGACGATTGTAGCGTCATGGTCCTGGAGGAGTTTCTTGTACTTTTTAACCGCTTTATTCAAATCGTCTTCACCCAAAACTGGTGAGAAGATGATGACGGTTTCGTAGTTGTTAATCATGAATTGTTAGGTATGATTTTTTTTAGGGGACGGCAAAGATATACAAACACGCAAAACCGCCAACAATTGTTTGATTTTTCTTTTAGAATTAACGAGAAGGATTATTTCAGAAAAAACTGCAGGAAATTTTCTGAAATATTTTCATGCAACAATATTGTTTCAAGCCACAAAGTCTGTTGTTTTAAAAGATTTTGAATATTCTGTCAGAAAAAAAGGAATGGAACAGCGCTTGAGAATTAGCGAACCATAAAACAAAAAGCAAATAACATGACTTACTTAAATTTAAAATCAAACAAATTTCCAGGAGCAAAATCATTCGAAGATTATTTCAATGATTTTCTTCAACCCAATCCATCAGTGTTTAACGAAGGAAGAAATTTTCCGGCTGTTAATGTGAAAGAAACAAAGGAGAACTACTCATTGGAGTTCAGTGCTCCCGGTCGTAACAAAGAAGACTTCAACATTCACATTGAAGGAAATTTATTGGAAGTTTCTTCAGAACAAAAACAAGAAGTGAATGAAGAAACAGAAAACTACACCCGTCGTGAGTTTAAACTTTCATCATTCAAACGCACATTCACTTTGCCCGAAACGGTAAATGTTGAAAGCATCAGTGGAGAATATGCCGATGGCATTTTAAAACTTACGCTACCGAAAAAAGAAGAAGCAAAAAAAGAAGGTCCAAAGAAAATTACGATCTCATAAGTGAGGGTTAGGTTTTAGGTTGAAGAGAAGCCACCGAGAGCAATCAAGGCGGCTTTTCTTTTTTAGCAGGTAAGGATATTAACTTTAAATATTTTTCTGCAAACGAATGCTGAATTATTACAATTAAGTAGCGACAACAATAAATTGAAATCAATCAGGTAATTGATTAACTGCATTCATTGTTTGCTGATCAATAAAAATTCCATGCAATTGCATCAATTCAGTTTGCTTTTTTGCTTCAGTTTTATTTTTAGTATCAATGTATGCTTTCAATAAATTAGTATTAGAAACTTTATCGTCCGGAACCAGTTCAACTACCTTTTTCAAATTTGAAATAACTGACCCGAAATCGTTTTCGCGGTAAGCAATAAAAGCAAGATCAAAATAATTATCAGTAAAAGTTGGTGTTAGTTTTATCTCTTCAGTCAATAATTGTTTTGCTTTTTTAAATGAATCCTGTTTTAAATAAATAAGTTTTGATAAAAAATAGCGGGTATACATTTGAGTAGTATCAAGTTCAAACGCTTTTTTAAATAATGGAATAGCCTCTGCTTCTCTTGATTTATAAACAAGCCGGATCGCCAGCATTTTGGTAGCATAAGCCGAACTCGGCGAATCTTTAACAGCCTTACTGTAGTACGAAATTTCATCGTTGAAGTACTGCATATAATTAATGGTCATAATCGAAAATAAAATAAGTAATGTTCCAAATATGTATTTAGAAAATCCGGATAATAGTTTATTTATGAATGGAAGTGCTTCTCTTGAAATCAATAACATTCCAAACATTGGAACATATAACCGGTGTTCGTAAAGTGCATCGTTTATATTTTTCGGAACAAAAAAGAAAGGGAAAATAAAAAACACAAACCAACCCAAGCCGAATAAAATCATTTTCCAATTTCGGTTTTTGTTTAGTGTTATCAATATAATTAAAATTCCTATTGCAATTAACCCATACAGATAACTCGTATCGGCAATAGTTGGATAAACAGAAAGATTGAAAGGAAGAAATATTTTTCCAATGTAATGAATCAATCCCGGAACCCGTTCAATGGCAGTAGCGATTGTTTCACTGAACGACTGATTCATTTGTTTCGGGTCAAGGATGTGTTGTCGCAGAAAAAACCAACCGACCAATTCAACCAGCCAAACTGCATAAATCAACAGCATATTTTTATTCAGCAAATTTTTCTTGTTGAATAGCAAAAGATAAAACACTGCAGCAAACGGAATAAACACTCCGGATTCTTTAGTAAGTAACGCAAGCATTAAAAAAACAAATTGCCAGATGAGGTGTTTTCGTTTTTGTGTTTCAATATAATTAAAGAAATGCAGGAAAAACGAAATCAGAAAAATGGAAAGCATTAAATCATTTCTTCCCGGAATCCATGCAACTGCCATTGTTAATACAGGATGCACAGCATAAACTGCACTCCACATCAATGCGGACGATTTGCTGAACGAAAATTTCTGCAGCAATTTAAACAACAATGAAACACTGATTAGGTGTAAGGTGATTTCAATAAAATGAGCCAGGCGCATGGCATTAACAGCAAAATCCTCTTT
>JAHEZG010000330.1:2901-4204 GCA_023251195.1 Chitinophagaceae bacterium
CTGCCGTTCTATAATAAAAGTAATCCTGAAGAGCGGTCGATAGTAAACATCTTTCAAACTAAATGTTCCTTCGAAAAATGCTTTGAAAATATTGGAGAAGTGTTCGTTTTCAGGCCCCTTGTCAAACATGAAAATAGTGTCATCCAAATAAGTATATCCCAATGAAATACTGCGGACATAAACAACGAATATTAATAAACCCAGAGTTGGAATTGCATATCGAACATACCACGGCTCATTCAAATTGATTGGCTTTGTGTTTTTTTTCGTAATTGAATCAGCAGGTTGTTTTTTACTCACAAAATAATTTGTTGAATGAAAATAGTTTTAAATAAATTTCCCGAAATAATTAAAAGGAGTAATTGACTTCAGTTTCTTTTTCAATTCATCATTCACTTCCAACGAATCAATAAACAACTGAATTTCTTTTTGTGTGATTCGTTCGCCTTTGCGGGTGAGTTCTTTTAGTTTTTCATACGGTTCCGGAAACAGTTCGCTTCTTAAAACTGTTTGTATTGCCTCAGCAACTACTGCCCAGTTGTTCTCTAAATCGCTGTCAATTTTTTCTTTGTTCAATAAAATTTTATTCAATCCTTTTTCAATTGACTTCAAGGCAATAAGTGTATGCGCAAATGGAACACCGATATTTCGCAACACTGTACTGTCAGTCAAATCACGCTGCAATCTCGAGATGGGAAGTTTAGCCGCGAAGTGTTCAGAAAGCGCACTCGAAATTCCAAGATTACCCTCGGCATTTTCAAAATCAATGCGATTTACTTTATGAGGCATAGCAGAAGAACCAATTTCACCTTTCTTAATTTCCTGTTTAAAATAATCCATTGAAACATAGCTCCACATATCACGACACAAGTCAAGCAGAATGGTGTTTATTCTTTTCCATGCATCAAACTGAGCGGCAATATTATCATAATGTTCTATCTGCGTAGTAGGATAGGAGCGATGCAAACCAAGATTTTCATTGGCAAATTTATTTGCCCAAGTATGCCATTCGATTTGAGGATACGATACATAATGGGCATTCATGTTTCCGGTGGCACCACCGAATTTTGATGAATGTTTTATGGCAATCAACTGGTCTTTCTGCTCAATCAATCTCTGAACAAACACAAACAATTCTTTTCCCAACAGAGTGGGAGTGGCGGGTTGTCCATGTGTTCGTGCAAGCATTACCACTTCTTTCCAGTCAGTACTTTTAGTTTTTAAAATGTCTATCACATTGGCCAATGCAGGAAGCATTACATGTTGAATTGCTTCTTTAATTGAAATCGGAATAGCTGTATTA